>NZ_JBFTOJ010000065.1:0-40641 GCF_056397905.1 Stenotrophomonas sp. 05L414_2 | reverse complement strand
GACGTACTTGCAGCGTCCCCCGCAACCGGACCCACCCCGCCTTCCCGCAGGAACCCCGCTGTTGCCGTTGCCGTTGCATTTGCGGTTGCTTCGGCTGTTGCCGCGGCCTCTGCGGGTGCCGGGCGCAGCCCGGCTGTGACCCTACCTTCGGACCTGGCCTTCGCCGCGCACCACGAACCGTTCGACTGTCAGCGCTTCCAGCCCCATCGGGCCATAGGCGTGCAGGCGCGTGGTGGAGATGCCGATCTCGCTGCCGAGGCCAAGCTGGCCACCATCGGAAAAACGCGAAGACGCGTTGACCATCACCACCGCCGAGCGCAATGCGCTGACGAAACGCTCGGCACTGGCTACGTCTTCAGTGGCGATCACTTCGGTGTGGTCGGAGGTATAGGTACGGATGTGCGCGATCGCTGCATCAAGATCGTCGACCACGCGGACCGCCAGTACCAGATCAAGGAATTCGGCGGCATAGTCGTCTTCGCTGGCCGCGGTGCTCCCCGGCAGCAATGGCTGCGCGCGCTCGTCTGCGCGCAGCTGCACGCCACGTTCGGCCAGCGCCTGTGCAGCACGCGGCAGGAACGCTGCGGCAATGCCCCGGTGCACCAGCAGGGTTTCCAGTGAATTGCACGCGGACGGGCGACTGCACTTGCCGTCCACCAGCAGATCGACTGACTTGTCGAGATCGGCACTGGCATCGACGAACAGGTGGCAGACGCCCTTGTAGTGCTTGATCACCGGCACCCGTGCGTGCTCGGCGACGAAGCGGATCAGGCCTTCGCCACCGCGCGGGATGGCCAGGTCGATCAGTTCGTGCAGCTGCAGCAGTTCCAGCATTGCTTCGCGACGCAGGTCGGTCAGCACCGTCACAGCGGCA
Source organism: Stenotrophomonas sp. 05L414_2 (assembly GCF_056397905.1). Lineage (NCBI taxonomy): Bacteria > Pseudomonadati > Pseudomonadota > Gammaproteobacteria > Lysobacterales > Lysobacteraceae > Stenotrophomonas > Stenotrophomonas sp. 05L414_2. Next base: position 39,767 of record NZ_JBFTOJ010000065.1, on the reverse strand, counting down.
GGGGGCACGCCGTTGGCCTTCAATGCCCCCGCCAACGCCTGGGCGATGGCGGTATTGGAATGGATCGCCTCCGAGCCGCCACGCAGGATCACGCCGTTGCCCGCCTTCAGGCACAGCGCGGCGGCTTCGGCGGTCACGTTCGGGCGWGCTTCGTAGATCATCGCGATCACTCCCAGCGGCACGCGCACCTTCTGTACGCGGATGCCGTTCGGACGCACGTCGTCGCGGGTCACCTGCCCGACCGGGTCCGGCAGGCCGGCCACCTCGCGCACGGCGTCGGCCATCGCCAGCAGGCGCGCCGGGTCAAGTGCCAGGCGGTCGAGCATCGCGCTGCCCACACCTTTTTCGCGGGCGGCGGCCAGGTCGCGTGCATTGCCTGCAAGAATCTGTCCGGCATTGACCTCCAGCGCCTGCGCCATCGCCTGCAGCAGTGCCCTGCGCGCATCGCTGTCCAGGCCGGCAACCACCTGGGCCGCGTCGCGGCAGGCACGGGCCTGCGATTCGATCTCACTCATCGGCATATCCTGCAGTAGGTTCATGGCAGCACCAGATCGTCGCGATGGACGACGGTACCGCCGTAGTTGTAGCCGAGCACGGTCTGGATGTCGCGGGTGTGGCGGCCGGCAATGCGGCGCACGTCATCGGCGGCGTACTGGCTCACTCCACGGGCCACGCACACCCGGCCGGCGTCGGTGTTCCAGCATACCTGCACCATGTCACCGCGCCGGAACGCGCCGTCGGCACCGGTGATGCCACCGGGCAACAGCGATGCCCCCTTCTCGCGCATCGCCTGGGCGGCGCCGGCATCGACCAGGATCGCGCCTTCGGCGAGCGGAGCGTGGCGCAGCCAGTGCTTGCGGGCCGCCTCACGGCTGCGTGCTGCATGGATACGGGTGCCGAACAGGCGATCCTGCGCCAGCGCGCGCACCACCTCGCCGCTGCGGCCATTGAACAGATAGGTTTCAATGCCGACACGGCCGGCCTTGGCTGCGGCCTCCAGCTTGGTGCGCATGCCGCCGGTACCGGCGACCGAACCGGCGCCGCCAGCCATCGCCAGCACGGCATCGTTCAACTCGGCCACTTCATGCAGTGGCCGGGCATCGGCATGCGTGCGCGGATCTGCACTGTAGAGACCGTCGATGTCGGTGGCGATGAACAGTGCATCAGCATCGACCAGCGCTGCCACCGTCGCGGCCAGGTTGTCGTTGTCACCGAGCTTGAGCTCATCCACCGAAACGGTGTCGTTCTCGTTGACCACCGGCAGCGCGCCCAGCCGCAGCAGCTCGTTGAGGGTTGCCCGCGCATTGAGATAGCGGCGGCGGTTGCGCAGATCGTCATGGGTCAGCAGCACCTGCGCCACCGGGCGCTCGAAGAAGCGCTGCCACAGACCGATCAGCTGCGCCTGGCCCAGTGCCGCCAACGCCTGCCGCGCCGCCATCGCCGCACCGGGTTCATCGGCCCGGGGCAGGATCGCGCGGCCGGCAGCGACCGCGCCGGAGGAGACGATGACGACCTCGCGCCCGGCCAGCACGTTGGCCGAAACGAACTGGGCCAGGCCCAGCGCGTGGCGCGGCGACAGGCCACCACCGTCGGCGGCCAGCAGGCTGCTGCCGACCTTGAGCACGGCGCGCCGCCACGACGGCAGCGCTTGTTCGGGGAACGGCGATGCAACGTGGGCGGCGTGGACAGTCATCAGGGGCGCCTCAGCGGGTATTCCATTCATGGACGCTCAGCGCCGATGCCTGCATCGTCACCAGCGGATCGGTGGCGACGATGGCCTGCGCCTGCGCGAGGCTGTCGAGGTTGCACAGCACATAGGCGCCACCACTGCCGTCGGCAAAGCCGCCGGTCAGCTGCAGCCGGCCCTCGGCCTGCAACGCATCGAGGAAGTCGCGGTGCGGCTGCACCACGGCGTCGGTGAAGCCCGGCAGGCGCATCGCCAGCACCAGGTAGACGGTGCCGGCCATCAGGACAGCGCCTGCCAGCGCGCGCGCAGTTCATCCAGGCGCAGGTCCGACGCCGAACCCGGTGATACGCGCGCCGCCAGGCTGCCTTCCGGCGTGCGCCCCTGCCCTGCACTGTCGGCACCGGCAGCAGCAGCCTTGTAGGCCTCGCGGAACGGTACGCCCGCTACCGCAGCTTCCACCGCGACATCGGTGGCATACATGCCCGAATCGATCGCTGCACGCAGCTTGTCATCGCGCCATTCCAGGTTGGCCAGCAGCGCCGGCAGCAGTTCAAGCGCGGCCAGGCCGCGCCCGAAGCCGTGGAAGATGGCGCCCTTGGACGACTGCAGGTCGCGGTGGTAGCCCGACGGCAGCGACAGCAGCTGCTCGATTTCGGTGCGTGCAGCGGCGACGCTGGCATGGGTCGCGCGCATCAGCTCGATCACGTCCGGATTGCGCTTGTTGGGCATGATCGAACTGCCGGTGGTGTACTGCGCCGGCAACGCGACGAAACCGAATTCGGCGCTGGTGAACAGCGACAGGTCCCAGGCAATGCGGCGCAGGTCCAGGGTGGCACCGCCCAGCGCTTCCAGCGCGGCCAGTTCGAACTTTCCACGCGACAGCTGCGCGTAGATCGGCGAAATCTGCATGCGCGCAAAGCCGAGCGCGGCGGTGGTGTGCTCGCGATCCAGCGGCAGGTTCACGCCGTAACCGGCGGCGGTGCCAAGCGGATTGGCATCGACCAGTGCATTGGTATCGCGGGCACGCACGGCGTTGTCGATGAAGGCTTCGGCCCAACCGGCCCACCACATGCCGGCCGAGGACACCACGGCACGCTGGATGTGGGTGTAACCGGGAATCGGCAGATGCTGCTCGGCCTGCGCACGGTCAAGTGCCACCTTTGCCACTTCGGCGCTGACCTGCGCCACGCGCTGCAGCTTTTCCTTCAACCACAACCGGGTGGCGACCAGGATCTGGTCGTTGCGGCTGCGGCCGGTGTGGATCTTGCGGCCGGCATCACCCAGGCGTTCGGTCAACCGTGCCTCGATCGCCGAATGGCCATCCTCATACTGCGTATCCAGCACGAAGCGGCCTTCGCGGAAGTCCTGCGCCAGCACCTCAAGTTCACGCAGCAACCCGGCCAGTTCGTCGGCGCTGAGGATGCCGATGTGCTGCAGGCCCTGCGCATGCGCGGCGCTGGCAGCAATGTCATGCAGGAAGAACTCGCGATCGAGGATCACGTCGTCGCCGGCGAGGAAGGTCTGGATCTGGGCATCGACAGCGACGCCTGGCTTCTGCCAAAGAAGGTCTGCCATGGGGAGCTCCTGTACGGTTTCAGTGCGGGATCGACGTCAGTTCGTCGATGCCCAGCGCAAGATTGAGGTTCTGCATGGCCTGGGTGGCCGCGCCCTTGAGCAGGTTGTCCAGGGTCGCCACCACCACCACCCGCTTGCCGCCCGGGGCGAGCGTGAAGCCGCCGACCTGGGCACCGTGGCGGCCAGCGATGCGGCTCACCCACGGCGCCTCGTCCACGACCTCGATGAGTGCTTCACCGGCGTAGGCCTGCTGGAAGCGCTCGACGATCTGCTCGCGGGTCTGCACGYGGTTCAACCACAGGTTGGCGGTGAGGGTGATGCCACGGAAATGCGGCGCGACGTGCGGCATGAATTCGACCGCCACGCCCAGCTGCACGGAAACCTCGCGCTCATGCACGTGGTTGGTCAGCGCGTACGGCATCAGGTTGTCGGCCAGCAGTTCAACGTTGTTCTTGTCCGACGGCGAGGTGCCCGCACCCGAGTAGCCGGACACGCCGAAGCACTGCGGCGGGCCAGCCAGCAGATCCAGCAGCGGATGGATCGCCAGCTGCATCGCGGTGGCATAGCAGCCGGGATTGCTGATGTGCTTCTGTCCGCGGTAACGGCTGCGGGTAAGCTCTGGCAGGCCGTAGTACCAGGTGTTGTCGAAACGGTAGTCGGCCGACAGGTCGACGATCACCGTGTCCGGCTTCGCCGTTTCCAGCGCCGCCACGAACGGCGCGGCCAGGCCGTTGGGCAGGGCCAGGACCACCGCGTCCACGCCCTTGGCGGCAACGGCGTCGGCGTCGAGATTCTCGAACTGCAGTTCGCCCTGCCATTGCGGGTAGTGGTCGGACACGCGCTGCCCGGCCAGTTCGCGCGAGGACACGAAGCCCAGCTGCAGGTTCGGATGCGCTGCCACCAGGCGGATCAGCTCGGCGCCGGTATGGCCGCGGGCGCCGACGATGCCGACGGTGAACGAGGAGGAAGTGCTCATGCGTGCGTGCTCATGCGTGCGAATCGAGGCGGTGCTGCAGGTGGCGTTTCACGCCCTGCCATTCCGCATCGATGATGGAGAAGATGACGGTGTCGCGCGGCGTGCCGTCGGGATGCCGGCGGTGATTGCGCAGCACGCCATCCTGCTTGGCGCCCAGGCGTGCGATCGCGGTGCGCGAGGTGAAGTTGAACCAGCTGGTTTCAAACACCACGCTCAGGCATTCCAGCCGCTCGAAGGCATGGCTGAGCAGCATCAGCTTGGTTTCGGAGTTGACCCCGGTGCGCTGCACCGATTCGCCATACCAGGTGTAGCCGATGCTCAGCCGCGGTACGTCCGGCTGCAGATCGTAGTAACGGGTGGTGCCGACGATCTGGTCGTTGGCATCGAACACCACGAACGGCAGCACCTTGCCTTCGGCCTGTGCCTGCAGCGCCGCCTGCACATAGCCGGTCATGGCCTTCGCATCGGGCACCTGGGTGTACCAGAGCCTGGACAGCGCGCCTTCGCCCAACGCGCCGCGCAGGCCGTCGATGTGGCTCATCTGCAGCGGTTCCAGCCGCGCATGCGTGCCGGTCAACGTGGGTACCCGGGTCCAGTCTGCATGGTTCATCGCGCTCAGCCCTCCAGGCTCGGCGCACGCACCGCGCAGTGGTCGACATAGGTCCTGATCCGGTCGATGCCATCGGCACCGTACCAGAACACCTTCCAATGACCCTGCTTGTAGCAGCCATCGGACTCGGCGTAGTAGAAGTGGTTGATCGGGTTGCCGTTGCGCGAGCGCCAGAACAGCTGCGGGGTTTCCTCGCGCATCACGTTCCAGACCGCGCGGCCAAGGCCTTCGCCCTGGGCATCATCGAGCACGGCGAACTTGTCCAGGTACACGCCCTCGGCCTCATCGGTGAGGATCACCGCCGTGCGGTAGTTCTCGCTGACATACGCGCGCAGCAGCGTGGTCCTCTCGAAATAGTCCGGCACCAGGGTGCGGCCGAAACTGGATTCGATCAGGCCCTTCAGGCGCGGCAGGTCCAGCTCGCTCCAGGCGGTTGCACGCAGCACCTTCTCGCCCTTGCGCACCAGCGTTCCCGAGCCCTTGTGGGTGAACAGTTCCTTGGCCAGGTCGGCCGGCCGGGTGATCGACACCGACGATTCCAGCGGCAACCGGTCCAGCAGGGACTTGATCTGTTCGATCTTCACCTTCATGCCACCGTGGATCCACGGTTGTGCGATCAGGTGGTCGTACTCGGTGGACAGGTTGATCGAATCAATCACGCTGCCCTGCTCGTCCAGCAGGCCGCCGGTACCGGTCAGGAAGATGATCTTGTACGGCTGCAGCTCCTGCACCAGTTCGTTGGCGGCGAAGTCGGCATTGACGTTGAGGATCTGCCCACCGGCGGTCTCGCCCAGGCTGGTGATGACCGGGATCGAGCCGGCACGCAGGCTGGCCTCGATCGGCGCCAGGTTGACCTTCTTCACCTCGCCGACCAGGCCGTAGGTGTCCAGGCCCAGGTACTCCGCCTCGAACACGCCGCCGGTGATGGAGGTGGCGCGCGCGCCATTCTGCTGCAGCGCTTCGACCAGGCGCAGGTTGGATTGCTGGAACACCCGGCGCACGATCGCCAGCGCTTCCGGCGAGGTCACCCGCAGGCCGTTGACCGTCTGCTTTTCAATGCCGGCGGCCGACAGTTCCGCATCCAGCTGCGGGCCGGCGCCGTGCAGCACGATCGGGGTCAGGCCGACTTCCTGCAGGAACGACAGCGAGGAGGTCAGCGCGTCGAGATCGTCGCGCAGCACCGCGCCGCCGACCTTGACCACGGCGAAGCGCTTGGCGTCCAGCTGCGAAAAGCGCTTGAGGTACTGGCTGATCTCCTTCGCGCTGGCCATGCTCGAAAGCAGGCGCACGATGGTCTGGCGGGTCTGGCGGTGGGGCTGGAGGGCAGGAGACATTTCGGTTTCGTCACAGGCGGCGGTCGCCGCGTTGCAGTTCCGCCGCGCAGAAGCGCAGCGGCGTTGTGGGTCGATCAGGCGCCGGCGGCGATGATCAGGTGTACGGCATCGGTGTAGCGCTGCAGCTGCTCCAGCGTCACGAACTCATCGGCGGTGTGGGCCTGGGCGATGTCGCCCGGACCGAACACCATCGTGGTGTAGCCACCGGCCGAGAACAGCGACGCCTCGGTCCAGAAGTCCACCGCGTTGCCGATCGGCAGGTCCAGCGCGTCGGCCACGTCGCGCGCCAGCAGGCGGCGGTGCTCGGCTTCGGCGATATCTCCTGCCGGCAGGCTGGGGCCACGGAAGGTTTCGGTGAACAGCGCCGCTTCCGGTTCGGCGAAGCCGGCGAAGGTCGCCAGCAGCGCATCGATATCCATCGACGGCAGCGGCCGGAAACCAAAACGCACTTCCGCCGCCGGTGCGATCATGTTGGCCTTGATGCCACCTTCCACGCGCCCGATGTTGAAGCGCAGGCCGGTCAATCCACCGAAGCGTGCCGAGGCCAGCGATTGGACATGGTCCAGCGCGCGGTTGCCCCAGCGCATCGCCTGGTGCAGCGCACTGGCGGCTGCATCCTGCTTGCCCGACGCATGGCCGGCACGGCCGGCGAACTGCATCAGTACCGAGCTGATGCCACGATGCGCGAGCACCGCCTCGCTCATGGTCGGTTCGGCCACCAGCACCGCTTCGTACGCAATGCCCCGGGCCAGGAACGCCGCGATGCAGCGCGGATCGTTGGCTTCTTCATCGCTGGAGAACAGGAAGGCCGCGTCGCCATCACTGGCATTGGCGGCCGCCACCAGCGCCGCAGCCGCGCCCTTGATGTCACACACGCCAAGGCCGACCACGCGGTCGTCCAGGCGGCGCATCACGTGCGGGTCGGCACTCCAGTGCGGCGAGTCTGGCACGGTGTCCAGATGCACGTTGAACAGGTACTTCGGCGTGCCGCGCACGGCATACAGGCTGACCGCGCCGGCGCCATGGTCGATCACCTCCACATTGAACCCGGGCAGGTTGTCGCGCAGGTAATCGAAGATGCCACCGGTGGTGATCGCACGCGGCGGGTTGCGGGTGTCGAAGGACACCAGTGCCTGCAGGTGATCGAGCGTCTGTTCAAGCATGAATCAACAGTTCCTGTGGAATTCCGCCGGGCATGGCCCGGCGCTACCGGAACGCGTCTGGTGGAGAGCCCCCTTCTTGTTGAAGGGGGCGCGCCAACGGCGCGGGGTTGAGGTGGAAAGCGTGGTCAACCGCTCAGCGGTTGACCTGCGCGTAGAGGGTGGAGCTCATGCCGAACAGCTTGATGAAGCCCTCGGCTTCTTCCACGCCCCAGTCGGCCGACTGCGCATAGGTRGCGCCCTTGGTGTTGAGCAGGTGCGGCGACTTCACCGCMACSGCGTCGACGCGGCCRCCRCGGGTTTCCAGCACCACTTCGCCGTTGACCTTGGCCTGCGAAGACYTCAGGAAGGCTTCGATGTCGGTCTTCAGCGGGTCGTGGTAGAAGCCTTCGTACACCAGCTCCACCCACTTGCGCGCCACGTCCGGCTTGAAGCGGTTCTGCTGCTTGGTCAGCACCGCATCTTCCAGCGCGCGGTGCGCGGCCAGCAGCGAGACCAGGCCCGGTGCCTCGAACACGATGCGGCCCTTCAGGCCGATCACGGTGTCGCCGGTGTACACGCCACGGCCGACGCCGTAGGGGGCAAACAGCTTGTTGAGCTGGGCCAGGATCTGCTCGCCCGGCAGTGCCTTGCCGTCGAGCTCGACAGCTTCGCCTTCGACGAACTTCAGGGTGACGGTCAGCGCCTGTTCCGGCCACTCGGCGCGCGGTGCGCACCAGCCACGGGCGCCCTCGCCCGGTGCTTCCCAACGATCGATCTCGCCGCCGGACATGGTCAGGCCCAGCAGGTTCTCGTTGATGGTGTAGGCCTGCTGCTTGGCGCGCACGCCGAAGCCACGCTCTTCCAGGTACTTCTGCTCGTAGGCGCGGGTCTGGGTGTGTTCCTTCTGGATCTCGCGGATCGGCGCGATGATCTGGTAGTCACCCAGGGCCTTCACTGCCAGGTCGAARCGCACCTGGTCGTTGCCCATGCCGGTGCAGCCGTGGGCGATGATGTTGGTGCCCAGTTCGGCAGCGCGCTTGAGCGCGGCATCGACGATCAGGTAACGGTCCGACACCAGCAGCGGGTACTGGCCCTGATAGCCCTCGCCGGCCCACACGAACGGCTTGACGAAGCCGGACCAGATGGCCGGACCGCCATCGACGGTCTGGTGGCTGGTGACACCCAGCTCGGCGGCACGCTTCTCGATGAAATCGCGCTCTTCGTCATCCACGCCGCCGGTATCGGCGAACACGGTATGCACGTTGTAGCCGCGCTCCTGCAGGTACGGCACGCAGAAGCTGGTATCAAGGCCGCCGGAGAAGGCGAGAACGACGTCTTTGTTGCTCATGGGGGGTATGTCCTGGTAGCGCCGGGCCATGCCCGGCGGATTGTCTGGAGTGCTTGAACGACGTACGAAAATCAGCGGCCGGCAACAGCAGCCATGATCGCCTTCTGCACATGCAGGCGATTCTCGGCTTCGTTGATGGCGATGCACTGCGGCGAATCCATCACGCCGTCGGTCGCCTTGACGTTGCGGCGCAGCGGCAGGCAGTGGCTGAACACACCGTTGTTGGTCAGGGCCATCTTCCGCTCGTCGACGATGAAGTGCTTGAACTGGTCGCGGATCGGCTTCTCCGGCTCCCAGTTGCCGAAGAACGGCAGCGCGCCCCAGCTCTTGGCGTAGACCACGTCGGCACCGGCATAGGCACTGTCGATGTCATGGCTGATCTTCAGCGAACCGCCGCTCTCGGCCACGTTCTGCTCGGCCCAGCCCATGTAGCGCTCGTCGAGGATGTAGTCGGCGGTCGGGCACAGCAGCGTCACGTTCATGCCCATGCGGGTGGCGATGGTCAGCGCCGAGTTGGCCACTGCGGTGTTCAGCGGCTTGGGGTGGTAGGTCCAGGTCAGCACGTACTTCTTGCCGCGCAGGTCCTGGGTACCGAAATGCTCCTGCAGGGCCATCACGTGCGCCAGTTCCTGGCACGGATGGGTGATGGTCTCCATGTTGATCACCGGCACCGGCGAGTATCTGGCGAAACTCTCGAGCACGACGTCCTGGCGGTCGTAGGCCCAGTCGACGAACTTCGGGAACGCGCGCACGGCAATGATGTCGCAGTAGCGGCCGAGCACCTTGGCTACTTCAGCGATGTGCTCTTCGGTATCGCCGTCCATCACCGTGCCGAGGTTGAACTCGATCGGCCATGCATCCTTGCCCGGCTGCAGCACCACTGCGTGGGCACCGAGCTGGAACGCACCCAGCTCGAAACTGGTGCGGGTGCGCATGGACGGATTGAAGAACACCAGCGCGATCGACTTGCCCTTGAGCTGGTCGCCGAGCTTGTTGCGCTTGAACAGCGCAGCCTGGGTCAGCAGCGCGTCAAGTTCGCTGCGGCTCCAGTCCTGGGTGTTCAGGAAGTGCTTGGGGGACATCATCATTCCTTGCATGAGCGGCGCCGAGGGTCGACGCGGTGGAAGGTGGAAGGGAAAACCGGAAACCAGGGTGGTGCGAAAAGGTTGCAGATGAAGCTTTCAGAACGCGGAAACGAAAAAACCCAGCCGGCGGGCTGGGTTTTTWTCGGACGAACAGCAGAAAGCTCCGGATTACCCAGCGAGAATGTGGGGTTCCGGTCGACGGGCACGCGACGTCATGCCAGTGGCCTGGCGGGCGGCGCTGCTGTCGTGCTGGAAGTCGGTGAGCTTCATTGGTCGGCAATCTTTACATGCGGCCGGGGCCGGCGCAAGAGGCCGGCGTCGCAGAATCAGGGGGTGCCGGCGGCAGCCTGCTCCGGGCCCACCCAGGGGGTGATCGAAACCCGGATCTTCAGCCGGTTGCCCGGGTCTTCGGGCAGCCGTGAACGGTACTTGGTGCCCTTGTAGACATAGTCCACGTCATAGGCGATGGGGCGGCGGAACTCGCGTCCGACGGGCACGATACGACAGTCCCGCGTCAGCATCGGGCCCGTGTTGGCCGGCGCCGGGGCGGGGGCTTCGGCCGGCAGTTCCTCCAGCACTTCCTCGTCGCTGCGCTTGAACATCGAGCGAACCGAATCCCAGAGGCGGCCGATGCGGCCCTTGTCCTCAACCGGCTCCTCGCCAGTGACGTTGACCGGGGCCAGGGTACGGGTCGAGACCGGCTCGCAGTGCTCCTCGGTGCGGGTGGCACGCAGGGTCTGGAACACCGGCTCCACGTTGAGCACCTGGGCGTAGTCGAACTTCACGTTCTCCACGATCACCACCCGGTTGCGGGGCTCGGCCTCCTGGGCCCGGACCACGGCGGGCAGCGCCGACAGGCAGGCCAGGGTCAGCAACGCGGTGGTTTTCATTGGCGAAGGGAGCAGGGACACGGCAATAGTGTAGGCAGTGGTGACCGCAAGGGGCTGAACATTACCCGTCCGCGCCGTTCCTGCCCACCCCACCCCGGCCGCCGGTGACGTCCACCGGTGGCAACGGTCCCCCCAAAGGGCCCCGACACGTTCTAAAATCACAGGCTTGTCCCCCAGTCACAGACCCATGACCCTGCGCCTGCACAACAACCTGACTCGCCAGCTCGAACCGTTCACTCCGCTCGATCCGGCCTGTCCGACCCTGTATGTGTGCGGCCCGACGGTCTACAACTACGTGCACATCGGCAACGCCCGTGGGCCGGTGGTGTTCGGGGTGCTGGCCGACCTGCTGCGGCGGCGCTTCGGTGCCCTGCGCTACGCCCGCAACATCACCGACGTGGACGACAAGATCAACACCGCCGCGCGCGAGCAGGGCGTGCCGATCAGCACCATCACCGACCGTTTCGCTGCTGCCTACCGTGAAGACATGGCCGCGCTGGGCGTGGTGCCGCCGGACATCGAGCCGGAAGTGACCGCGCACATGGCGCAGATCATCACCATGATCGAGCAGCTGGTCAGCAGCGGGCATGCCTACGCCGCCGAGGGCCACGTGCTGTTCGCCGTCGGCAGTTTCGAGGGCTACGGCAAGCTGTCGCGCCGCGATCCGGACGAGATGCTGGCCGGCGCCCGGGTCGAGGTCGCTCCCTACAAGCGCGCCCCCGGCGACTTCGTGCTGTGGAAGCCGTCCAGCGACGACCTGCCGGGCTGGGAATCGCCCTGGGGCCGCGGCCGTCCGGGCTGGCACATCGAATGCTCGGCGATGGCCGCCGCGCACCTGGGCGAGACCATCGACATCCATGCCGGCGGCGTCGACCTGCAGTTCCCGCACCACGAAAACGAGATCGCACAGAGCGAGTGCGCGCACGGCGGCAAGGTGTTCGCGCGCTTCTGGCTGCACAACGGCATGCTCAACTTCGGCGGCGCCAAGATGAGCAAGTCGATCGGCAACATCGAGCGCGTCCACGACCTGGTCCGCAGGCATGCCCCCGAGGCGCTGCGCCTGGCGTTGCTGTCGGCCCACTACCGGCAGCCGCTGGACTGGTCCGATGCGCTGATCGAACAGTCCGGCCGCACCCTCGACCGCCTGTACGGCACCCTGCGCGAGCTGGCCGACGTTGCCGCCACCGCGGTGATCCCGGCAGAGATCGAAGCGGCATTGGATGACGATCTCAATACGCCGCAGGCGCTGGCCGAAGTGGCCCGTATCGCCGGTGAAGCGCGCCGCGCCACCGATCCTGGCGAACGCGCACGGTTGAAGAGTGAACTGCTTGGCGCCGGCCTCGCCCTGGGCCTGCTGCAGGCCGATCCGGCGCAATGGTTCGGCAACGCCGCCGGCGACAGCGACGACGATGCGCGTATCCAGGGCCTGATCGACGAACGCGCGGCAGCCAAGCAGGCACGTGACTTCGCTCGTTCCGACGCCATCCGCGACCAGCTGGCCGCCGAAGGCATCGTGCTGGAAGACACCCCGCAGGGCGTGCGCTGGTCGCGCAAGCGCGGCTGACCTGCCCTGCCCCGTGGCCGGTCAGYCGGCCACGCTCCCTACTGTAGAGACTGTTGTGATCGACTCCCCGTTCCCGCTTGAACCCACCGCCGCCGAGGCACAGACGGCCATCGCCGAGGAATTCGGTTTCTTCGGCGACTGGTCCGAGCGCTACCAGTACCTGATCGACCTCGGCCGCAAGCTGCCCGCCTTCCCGGACGCGTGGAAGACCGAAGAGCACCGCCTGCTCGGTTGCCAGTCGATGGTCTGGATCGTGCCGGAAGGCAACGCGCAGTCGCTGCGCTTCCACGCCATCAGCGATTCGGCCATCGTCTCCGGCCTGATCTTCCTGGCGCTGCGCGTGTACTCCGGGCGCACCGCGCAGGAGATCCTGGCCACCGAACCCAGCTATATCCAGGACATCGGTCTGGCCCGCCACCTGTCGCCGACCCGCAGCAACGGCGTGGCGGCGATGCTGGCGTTCATCCGCGAGACCGCGCAGGCCCAGCTGCAGCGCGATCCGTCGTGAGCGAGCCCGCCACGGCCGAAGACACCGCGCTGGGCCTGCTGTCCCGGCCCGGTTTCGCCAGGCTGCTGGCGTATCGCATCTTCGCGATGCTGTCCTACCAGGTGGTCGCGGTCACCGTCGGTTGGCACATCTACGAAGTCACCCGCAATCCGTTCTCGCTGGGCCTGATCGGCCTGGCCGAGGTGCTGCCGTTCTTCTGCGTGGCCCCGTTCGCCGGTTATCTGGTGGATCATCTGCCGCGCCGCAAGCTGGGCATGGTCGCCTGTTCCGGCCTGGTCGCCACCGCGCTGGTGCTGACCAGCGTGGCCAAGGGCTGGCTGCCGGTTGAGGGCGTGTGGCCGATCTATGCGGCGATCGCACTGACCGGCATGGTCCGCGCCTTCCTGTCGCCGATCTACAACGCACTGTTCGCCCGGGTGTTGGCACGCGAGCACTTCGCCCGTGGCGCCGGCCTTGGCGCCGTGGTGTTCCAGGCTGGCATGATCGCCGGCCCGGCACTGGGTGGCGTACTGGTCGGCTTCGGTGGCAAGGGCCTGTCCTATGCGGTGGCCACGGCCTTCGCGCTGGTGGCGATGGGCTGCCTGGCCACGCTGAAGGTGGAAGAGCCGGTGCATGCCGGCCCAGCCGCCCCGATCTTCAAGAGCATTGCCGAAGGCGCGCGCTTCGTGGTCGGCAACCGGATCATGGTCGGCGCCATGGCGCTGGACATGTTCTCGGTACTGCTGGGCGGTGTGGTGGCGATGCTGCCGGCGTTCCTGCACGAGATCCTGCATCACGGCCCGGAGGGCCTGGGCATCCTGCGCGCGGCGCCGGCACTGGGCTCGGTGTGCGTTGGCCTGTGGCTGGCGCGCCACCCCCTGCACCGTAATGCCGGTCGGGTGCTGCTGTTCGCGGTCGCCGGCTTCGGCCTGTGCGTGATCGGCTTCGGCCTGTCCCAGCACTTCTGGCTGTCGGCGTTGATCCTGCTGTTCTACGGCGCCTTCGACGGCGTGTCGGTGGTGATCCGCTCCACCATCCTGCAGCTGGCCACGCCGGAAGAGATGCGCGGCCGGGTATCGTCTATCAACGGCATCTTCATCAGTTCGTCCAACGAACTGGGCGCGTTCTATGCCGGCACCATGGCCAAAGTGCTGGGGCTGGTACCGGCGGTGGTACTGGGCGGATTCGCGGTGCTGAGCGTGGCCGGGGTCACTGCATGGAAGAACCCGACGCTGCGGAAATTGAATCTGCGCGATCTGCAGTAGAGCGGATTTCCGTGCGCACACGCGCCGGTAGCGGCGGGCTCTTTCCGCGACCGCGGCGGAAACGCGCCGCCATCCGCGAGCCGGTGCTACGCACCGGTGCCCTGCGCTCCTCGGTGAATCAAGGGACGGCGCGGAAAGCCAGCCGACCAACAGTCGGCTCTACAGAACAGCGGCGCCTCTTCGCCGCTGGTAGAGCCAAGCCATGCTTGGCTGCTCTTGCCCTTCCATCCAATCTCCGGCTCCGGCCTGAGCCGAGCGTGGTTCGGCTCTCCAGCGACCGCGCGCAGGGAGGCGTCGAGAGCCTGCGGGTGGGCCGGGCAGGACCGTCCGCGGCATGGATGCCGCGGCCGAGCGTACAGGGATGTACTTGCAGCGTGTCCTGCCTGGCCCCACCCGCAGGCTCACCCCGATACCCGCAAGGCGCCGCTCTACGCAGCCAACTCGAACCCAACAAAAAACCCGGCCGAAGCCGGGCTTTCTGCATGACATCACAACGAACCGGAATCAGTCGCCCTGCTGCTTCTGCAGGTGCTCCCAACGYTCCTGGGCGTCGATSGTGCGCTCGGCGGTCAAGCGCGCTTCAAGGCGCTCCAGGCCGATCTCTTCACCGGTGTCCACGCAGTACCCGTAATCACCTGCTTCCAGGCGCTTGAGGGTGCTGTCGATCTTGCCGATCAGCTTGCGGTAACGGTCACGGGTGCGCAGCTCCAGCGAGTTCTCGGTTTCGCGGGTCGCGCGCTCGGCTTCATCGCCGATGTCACGCACTTCCTCACGCAGGTTCTCGATGGTCTGCTTGGACTCTTCCACCAGGTCGGCGCGCCAGTTCTGCAGGCGCTGACGGAAGTACTCCTGCTGCAGCGGGCTCATGTACTCCTCGTCCGAGGCCGGCTTGTAGCCTGCCGGCAGGATCGGGCGGCCAGTGGCCTCGTCGGTCTTGTATTCGACGACCTTGTACTTGCTGCGCGGCGCAGGTGCCGTCGAACGGGCGGCAACGGCCACGGCGACCTTGCCCACGGGGCGGGTCACGGTCTTCGGAGCGGAATCGGATTTCACGGCGGTTTTGGCAGGCGATTTCGAAACGGGCACGGGATTCTTGGATTGCGGGGCGGTCGATGCTGCAGAAGCGGCGGCCGGGGCCGGCTTGGGGGCCGGTTTGGCTGCCGCCACTGCCGCGGTCTTGGCCGGGACAGACTTGGCCGGGGCCGGCTTCGCAGCTGGCTTCGGTGCGGACTTCACTACAGGGGCCGGCGTCGGCTTGGCGGCCGGCGGGGCGACATTCTTGGCAACCTTCTTGGCCGGTGCCGGCTTGGCAGGCGCCACCTTCTTTGCTGCCGGTTTGGCAGCAGGCGCGGCGGCAACCTTCTTCACCACCGCCTTCGGCGTTGGCTTGGCTGCTGCCTTCTTCGGTGCCGGCTTGGCAGCGGCCTTCTTCACCGGCGCAGCCTTGCTGGCAACCTTCTTCACCACCGGCGCCTTCTTGCTGGCAGCGGCAGGTTTGGCCTTGACCGGCGCAGCGGGCTTCTTCGCCACTGCCGGCTTGCCGGATTTCACCGGCGCTTTCTTTGCGGTGGCCTTCCTGGCCGCCGGCTGTGAGGATGCCGCCTTGGTCGCCGGCTTGCTGGCCGGCTTCTTGGCAACGGGCTTGGCCGCCAACTTCTTCACAACAGGCTTGGCGGTTTTCTTGGCGGCCTTGACGGCCTTCTTTGCAGTTTTTTTAGCAGCCACGAAACGCTCTTCCTTGGATTCCCCGGGGCCCGGGAAAGCGGGCCTTTATAGCCTACCCGACCCGCAGCAGCAACCTTGGGGGCCCGCTCCATTCAGTCCAGGAGTCAACGGGTCCAAGGTGCGGTCCGACGAACACGGACCGCCTTGCGCGGTACGGAACCTGTCCGGCACCTGGAGGGGTGCCGCTAGCGGTCGCAGGCCATCTACGACATGCGACCAACGGCCCATCCTGCACAAATGCGGCCTTCATGCCAACTGGCTTAAGATGACTGCGTGATCTCGCGCCTGCTCATCGCCCTGCTGCGCTTCTACAAGCGCTTCATCAGCCCGCTGCTGGGGCCTCGCTGCCGTTTCGTGCCGAGCTGCTCTGAATACGCCATGGATGCCATCTCCCGGCACGGCCCGCTGCGCGGCAGCTGGCTGGCGGCGCGACGGCTGGGCCGCTGCCATCCGTTCCATCCCGGCGGCTTCGATCCAGTGCCCGAATCTCCCAACGCCCCCTCTTGCCGTTGCACAGGAAAACACTGACATGTCCTCCACGCTCATCACCAATGCCCGCCTGGTCAACGAAGGCCGCACCTTCGAAGGCGACCTGCGTATCGAGAACGACCGCATCGCGCAGATCGGCAAGGGTTTGACTCCGCGTGATGGCGAACAGGTGGTGGATGCGGCCGGGCGCTGGCTGCTGCCCGGGATGATCGACGACCAGGTGCATTTCCGCGAACCCGGCCTGACCCACAAGGGTGACATCGCCAGCGAATCGGCCGCGGCCGTGGCCGGTGGCCTGACCAGCTTCATGGACATGCCCAACACCAACCCGCCGACCCTGGATTCGACCATCCTGGAAGCCAAGTACGAGCTGGCGCGCGGCCGTGCCTGGGCCAACTACGGTTTCTACCACGGTGCCAGCAACGACAACCTCGACGCCATCCGTGCGCTCGATCCGAAGAAGGCGCCGGGCGTGAAGGTGTTCATGGGCGCGTCCACCGGCAACATGCTGGTCGACAACCCCGAAACCCTGGACGCGATCTTCCGCGAGTGCCCCACCCCGATCATCACGCACTGCGAAGACACGCCGATGATCGATGCCAACCTGAAAGCGTTCCAGGAGAAGTACGGCGACGCACTGACCCCGGAGATGCACCCGGACATCCGTTCGCGTGAGGCCTGCATCAAGTCGACGCGGCTGGCCATGTCGCTGGCGCGCAAGCATGGCACCCGCCTGCACGTGCTGCACATCTCCACCGCCGACGAACTGGCGCTGTTCGAGAAGGGCCCGCTGATCCGCGCCGACGGCAGCCGCAAGCAGATCACCGCCGAGACCTGCGTGCACTTCCTGCACTTCGCCCGCCCGGATTACGCGACCAAGGGCAACCTGATCAAGTGCAATCCGGCGATCAAGGACGTGGCCGATCGCGAGGCGATCACCGCCGCGTTGGCTGACGACGTGCTGGACGTGCTGGCCACCGACCACGCCCCGCATACCTGGGAAGAGAAGCAGAAGCCCTATGCGCAGGCGCCGTCGGGCCTGCCGCTGGTGCAGTACGCGCTGGTTGCCGCACTGGAACGCGTGCACGAAGGCAAGCTGACCCGCGAGCAGGTCGTGCAAAAATTCGCCCATGCCCCGGCCCAGTTGTTCGATGTGGAAGAGCGTGGCTTCCTGCGCGAAGGCTACTTCGCCGACCTGGTGCTGGTGGAAGATGTGCCGTTCACGGTCAAGCGCGAGGACGTGCTGTCCAAGTGCGGCTGGTCGCCGTTCGAGGGCACCACGTTCCGTTCGCGCGTGGCCTCCACCTGGGTCAACGGCCAGCTGGTGTGGGACGGCAGCACGCTGGTGGGCAAGCCCGCCGGCCAGCGCATGACCTACGACCGCTGATGCGTCCGGCACTCATGTTCGCGGCGCTGCTGCTGGCAGCGCCCCTGCTCTCCGCAGCCCAGGCACAGGACGGCATCGGCGACCTGATCGACAGCCGCGTGGTGTTCCCGGCCAGCGCGTCGCAGGGCGCGCTGGTGATCGGCAAGGTTCCCGCCGGCAGCAGCGTGCGCTATGCAGGCCGCGACCTGCGCGTGAGCAGCTACGGCAGCGTGGTGTTCGGCATCGGTCGCGATGAGAAGGGCCCGCTGCAGGTGCAGATCCGCCGACCGGATGGCAGCGGCGAGACGGCCGCCATCGCCGTGACCCCACGCGACTGGCCGACCGAGCGGGTGAACGGCGTACCGCCGAAGACGGTCAATCCGCCGCCGGCCATCGCCGAGCGGATCAAGCGCGAACAGGCGCAGGTCACCGCTGCCCGTGCGCGCGACGACAACCGCACCGATTTCACCCAGACCTTCATCTGGCCGGTGCAGGGCCGCATCAGCGGCCGCTTCGGCAACGCCCGCGTGTACAACGGCCAGCCCGGTGCCGGCCACTCCGGCATGGACATCGCAGTGCCGACCGGCACCCCGGTGAAGGCACCGGCGGCCGGTGTGGTGACGTTCGCTGGTCCGGACCTGTACCTGACCGGTGGCACCCTGCTGCTCGACCACGGCTTCGGTGTCAGTTCGAACTTCCTGCACCTGTCGCGCATCGACGTGAAGGTCGGTGATCGCGTCGAACCCTCATGGTGTTCAGCGACCTATGCGGATTGCCGGCCAGSGGCCGGCACTACCATGTGATGGTTCAGCCGCGCGCGGCCCACCACACGCGCAGCAACGTGCGCACGGGCGTGGCTTCAATCGGTTTGCCGGCGGCCTGCGCCGCCAGACGTGCACGCGCCAGGCTCGACCACACCCGGCGTGCACGTGGACCGGGCACGCGGGTGCCCCACCCTTTCAGCAACTGCTGCGCCCAACGCTGTGCAGCGTTGCCGGCATCTTCGTCCAGCAGGCTGCGCGGAACCCCGGCCACGCCAGCGTCCTGCAGGCGCTGGGCCAGGGTCTGCAGCAGCACGGCATGGCCAGCACCCTTGCGCGGCTTGTCGGCAAACACCACGGCCTCGACCGCAGCCACCGCGTCGGCATAGTTGCCCAGTGCACGTTCGGCGCCGGCAGCGTCCAGCGCTACGGTGCGCGCCTCGACCAGATCCGGCAGCGCCTCGGCCAGCTGCACCCACGGTGCCCGCACCGGCTCCAGCACGCGGCCCAGCGGATGCCGCGAACGCTGCGCGGCCCAGCTCCGCAGTTCCTCGCCCCACCACGCCAGCTTGGCGTCCGCCGGCAGCGGGTCGCCAGCGGTGTTGAGCATGTCGTCGAATTCCTGCAGCAGCGCGAACCACGCCAGCGCCACATGGCGCTGCGGTTCGGCCACGAACGGCTCGGCCACCGACCATTCCGGCCAGCGGCTGCGCCACTTGTCGAGGAAACTATCCAGCGCGGTACTGCTCACTACGTTGTTCCTTACGGCTGGGCCGGGGTCGCCGGCCGGTTCGGCCAGAGACTGGCCAGTTGCAGAAGTCCGGCGTTCTCGACCAGCACATCGGCCTGCCAGGCCAACGGGTCATCGCTGTGCAGGCGGTAGCCCCACAGCGCCGCCACCGACGGCATGCCGGCAGCACGCGCGGCGATGATGTCGCGCTCATCGTCGCCGACGTACACGCAGTCTTCCGCTGCGATGCCGATCAGCTGCGCGGCGTGCAGCAGCGGCAACGGATGCGGCTTGCGCTCGGCCAGGGTGTCCCCCCCGACAAGCACGGCGCAGCGCTGCTGCCAGCCGTACTGCGGCACGATCAGCCGCGCCAGGTATTCGGGCTTGTTGGTGACGATGCCCCACACGGTGCCGGCTTCGTCCAGCGCACCGAGCATGCCGGCCACGCCGTCGAACAGCACGGCGTGCTGGCCGATCGAGGCTTCGTAGCGCTGCAGGAACTCGGGAATCAGTGCATCGCGCTCGGCCGCTTCCAGCTCTGGAAACGCGGCCGACACCATCGCCCGTGAACCCTTGGACACCACTGGCCGCAACTGCGCCGGATCGATCGGTGCGCGGCCGCGCTCGGCCAGCATCGCATCAAGGGTGGCGACGAAATCCGGGGCGCTGTCCAGCAACGTACCGTCCAGGTCGAACAGCACCGCACGCGGGAACACGGCGGCGGTCACGGCGCTTTGACCGCGTGGGCCAGGTAGTTGATGTCGGTGCGGCTGCTCAGGCGGGCGCGGTTGCGCCACGGCTCATAGGCCATGCCGCTGACATCGGCCAGCTGCAGGTCGGCCTCGCGCAGCCAACGCGCCAGCTCGGCCGGCTTGATGAATTCCTGGTAGTGGTGGGTGCCCTTGGGCAGCAGCCGTGCCACGTACTCGGCACCGACGATGGCCACGGCGAATGCGGCGGCAGTGCGGTTGATGGTGGACAGGAACAGATGGCCACCCGGCTTCAGCAGGCGCTTGCAGGCCTCGATGATCGCGCCCGGATCGGGCACGTGCTCGAGCATTTCCATGCAGGTCACCACATCGAAGCTGCCCGGTTGTTCGGCGGCCAGGTCCTCGGCGGCCTGCACGCGGTAGTCGACGCTGACGCCACTTTCCAGGGCATGCAGGCGCGCAACCTTGACCAGCTCCGGCGCCAGGTCGATGGCGGTCACTTCGGCACCGGCCTGGGCCAGCGCTTCACTCAGCAGCCCGCCACCGCAGCCGATGTCGAGCACGCGTGCGCCACGCAGCGACGCGCGGTCGGCAACGTACTGCAGGCGCACCGGATTCAGTGCGTGCAGCGGCTTCTGCGGGCCGTCGGCGTCCCACCAGCGGTTGGCCAGCGCGGCGAACTTGTCCAGCTCGGCCTGATCGAAATTGGAAGAAGCGTGGGGGGCAGTCATGACGGTTGTCCTTGCGGCGCCTGCACTCAGGCGCGGATRTGWCGGATGYGCTCGCGCCACTGGCGCGCGTTGGCGAYGATGCCCGGCAGGTCCATGCCGACCAGYTCGCGCTGCACCAGCTTGGGCTKGCCGGCRATCCAGACGTCGCTGACCTGCTGGCGGCCGGTGGCGTACACCAGCTGCGACAGCACGTTGTGCAGCGGCTGGGTCTCCAGCGCGGACAGATCAACGCAGACCAGGTCGGCCTGCTTGCCGACCTCGATCGAACCGATGCGCTCGCCGAAGCCCAGGGCGCGGGCGCCGCCGAGGGTGGAGGCGCGCAACGTGGTCGCCGCATCCAGCGCGGTGGCATCGTCGGCCACGGCCTTGGCCAGGATCGCCGCCGTGCGGTTCTCGCTGAACATGTCCAGGTCGTTGTTGCTGGCGCAGCCGTCGGTGCCGATGGCCAGGTTCACGCCGGCGCGCTGCAGGGCGCAGGCCGGGCAGAAACCAGAAGCCAGCTTCAGGTTCGATTCCGGGCAATGCACCACGCTGACGCCGCGCTCGGCGCACAGGTGGATCTCGGCCTCGGTCAGCTGGGTCATGTGCACCGCGATCAGGCGGTCGTTGACCAGACCGAGGCGATCCAGCCGCGCCAGCGGACGCTGGCCGTGCAGCTTGATCGAATCGGTGATTTCCTGCGCGGTTTCATGGGTATGCAGATGCACCTGCATGTCCAGCTGGTCGGACAGCATCCGCACCCGCTCGAAATTGGCATCGTTGACCGTGTACGGCGCATGCGGCGCGAATGCGGTGCCGATCAGCGGGTCGGTGCGCCACTGGTCATGCAGTTCACCGGCCTTGGCGAAATACTCGTCGTCGGTCTTGGCCCAGGCGGTGGGGAAATCGATGATGACCGCGCCGACCAGCGCGCGGAAACCATGCTTCTTGTAGACGGCGGCCTGCACGTCACCGAAGAAATAGTTCTCGTTGGCGCAGGTGGTGCCGCCACGCAGCATCTCGGCGATGGCAAGGGTGGTGCCGTCGGCCACGAATTCGGGACCGATCACCGCCGCTTCCACCGGCCAGATGTGCTGCTGCAGCCAGGTCATCAGCGGCAGGTCGTCGGCGACGCCGCGCAGCAGGGTCATCGGGTTGTGCGTATGTGCGTTGACCAGGCCCGGCATCAGCGCCGCCTCTGGGCGGCTGACAACCTGGGTGGCGCGGAACCGCGCACGCGCTTCGGCGCGCGGCAGGATGGCCACGATCTCGCTGCCACGGATGGCCACGGCATGATCTTCCAGCACCACCGCATGCGGCTCGATCGGAACGACATAACCGGCTTCGATGAGCAGGTCGCAGGCTTCGGGGAGGTGCGGGCTATCGCTCATGCGGGCTCACTGGCTGGGGGAAGGACCATACGTAGCCTTGGCTCCGACCTGGCGACTGATCACCGGTCAAACGGCTACCGCTGGGCTTCTGGAAGGCAAGCCCCTGAGTCAGGGGCGGCCGCGAAGCGGCGGGGTGTGGATGCTGGTGAGTGGGGGCCCACGATCCGCCATGGCGGATCGTGGGAGCGCCAGCGCGAATGCGATGGCGCGTACCCGGCCAGCGGCCGGCACTACCGTAATCCGGCTGCGCCGGATTACTTGACGCGCGAGGAGTACTCGCCCGAACGGGTGTCGACCTTGATGATTTCATCCTGGTTGACGAACAGCGGAACGCGCACCACGGCGCCGGTTTCCAGGGTGGCCGGCTTGCCGCCGCCGCCCGAGGTGTCACCGCGGACGCCCGGATCGGTCTCGGTGATCTTCAGTTCAACGAAATTCGGCGGCTGCACGAAGATCGGCGAACCGTTGAACAGGGTCACGATGCAGGACTCCTCGCCCTTCAGCCACTTCTCGGCGCCGCCCATGCCGGCCTTGTCGGCCTGCACCTGCTCGAAGGTCTCCGGGTCCATGAAATGCCAGTACTCGCCGTCGCTGTACATGTAGTCCATGTTGGTATCGACCACATCGGCCACTTCCACGTCGTCGGTCGCCTTCATGGTCATTTCGACCGTGCGGCCCGACTTGATGAAGCGATAGCGCACGCGGGTGAAGGCCTGGCCCTTGCCCGGCTTGATGAACTCGGTCTCGGAGATGACGGCCGGTTCATTGTTGACCAGGATCTTCATCCCGTTCTTGACATCGTTCATGCCCGCAGTGGCCATGCTCAAGCTCCTCAAATGGCGAAACCGCCGCGCGTGCGGCGAGCCGGATAGAATGGAAAGCCCACCGGAACCCCGGCGGGCAACTGTTTATGTGTCCATGATAACCGCAGGCCCCCTCTCCATGCAGCTTTCCGCCTTCCCCCGGACCCAGTCGCCAAGCGCGCCCGCGCGCTGGCAGCAGCTGTGGCGGCAGGCCCTGCGCGACCCGCAGACGCTGCTGGCCCGCCTGGATCTGGATGCCGCGGCGCTGGGCGTATCGGAGGCGGCCATCGCCCAGTTCGCGCTGCGCGTGCCGGAGGGTTTCGTCGCCCGCATGCGCCGTGGCGACGCCCACGATCCGCTGCTGCGGCAGGTACTGCCGATCGACGCGGAGATGCGCCCGGCGCCCGGGTTCAGCTTTGACGCGGTGGGCGACGGCGCGGCCAAAAAGGCCACCGGGGTCATCCAGAAATACCGTGGCCGGGCCCTGCTGGTGGCCACCGGCAGCTGTGCCATCAACTGCCGCTACTGCTTCCGCCGGCATTTCGACTATGGCGCCGAGAACGCCGCCAAGGGGGGCTGGCAGGAGGCCGTGGAGGCCATCGCCGCAGACCCGGACATCGATGAGGTGATCCTGTCCGGCGGCGACCCGCTGTCGCTGGCCACGCACAAGCTGGCCGAGCTGACCGATGCGCTGCGCCAGATCCCGCACATCCGCCGGTTGCGCATCCACACGCGCCTGCCGATCGTGCTGCCCGAGCGCGTGGACGAGGAACTGCTGGCCTGGCTGGGCAGCCTGTCGTGGCCATTGGCGATCGTGGTCCATGCCAACCACGCCAATGAATTCGACGCCAGCGTCGATACCGCGATGGCCCGTCTGCGTGGCATCGGCGCCCAGCTGCTGAACCAGGCGGTGCTGCTGCGCGGGGTCAACGACAGCGTGCAGGCGCTGCAGGACCTGAGCGAACGCAGCTTCGCCGCCGGYGTGCTGCCGTATTACCTGCACCAGTTGGATCGCGTCGAGGGCGTGGCCCACTTCGAAGTGGACGACATCCAGGCCAAGGCCCTGATTGCCGGCCTCACTGCCCGGCTGTCCGGCTACCTGGTCCCCAAGCTGGTCCGCGAACTGCCCGGCGACCCGAGCAAGCGCCCGCTGTAGCGCCTCACGCGCCCGATTCGATCATCCGCACCACTTCGGTGGCGGTGACCGGGTGGCTCAGCCGGTAGCCTTGACCCAGGTCGCAGCCACGCTGGGCCAGCAGCTCGAACTGGGCCTCCTGTTCGATACCCTCGGCCACCACCGTGATGCCCAGTGCGTGAGCCATGGCGATGATCGCCGTGGTCAGGGCCAGGTCGTCCGGGTCGCGCTGCATGTCGGCGACGAAGCTTTTGTCGATCTTGACGCCGTCCACCGGCACCTGCCGCAGGTGGCTGAGACCGGAGAAACCGGTACCGAAGTCGTCCAGCCACACCTTCACCCCGGCCCGGTGCAGGCGGTCCAACAGCTGCGCGGCCAGCATCTCATCGCCGATCACCGCCGTCTCGGTCAGCTCCAGGTGCAGGCGCGAGGCCGGCAGGCCCGACTCCTGCAGGCACTGTGCAACCAACGCCGGCAGCTCCCCGCCGCGCAACTGCCGTGGCGACACATTGACCGAGACGAACAACTCGTCACCGGCCACGCCCCGCGGCCACTGCACCGCTTCCATGCAGGCGGCACGCAGCACCTTCGGACCGATGATCTCAATCAGGCCACTCTGCTCGGCCACCTCGATGAACACCGATGGCGGAATCGTGCCCAGCGTCGGGTGCTGCCAGCGCAGCAGCACTTCGACACCGACCATGCGGCGGTCACGCATGCGGTAGATCGGCTGATAGGCCAGCCGCAGCTCGCCGCGCTCCCAGGCCCCGCGCAGTTCCTGTTCCATGTGCACGCGCCGCTCGACCGCGTGATCCATGGCCCGGCTGTAATAGCGATAGCAGTTCTTGCCGGCCATCTTTGCCTGGTACATCGCGATGTCGCCGTTCTTCAGCAGCGTCGTCGCATCTGCGGCATCGTCGGGGAACAGGGTCACGCCGATCGAGGTGCCCAGGAACAGTTCCCTGCCCTGCACCACCAGCGGCTTGCCCAGCTCGCGCACCAGCACTTCGGCCAGCAACCGCGCATTGGCCGCAACATCGCCATCACCAACGAGGATCACGAATTCGTCGCCGCCGAACCGCGCCAGCACGGCATCGTCGCCGCCGGCCTCGGTCACTGCGCGGCCGATGCGCTGGGCGAACTGCAGCAACGCCTCGTCGCCGGCCTCATGGCCCAGCGTGTCATTGACCCGCTTGAAATCATCGATATCGGCAAACAGCAGACCCAACCGGTGATTGGACGCACGTGCGGCCATCAATCGATGGTCCAGCGCCTCGCGGAACGCCAGGCGGTTGGTGAGCCCGGTCAAGGCGTCGGTGTAGGCCATGCGCCGCACTTCGCGGTCGTGGCGGGCGATCGCATCACGCATGCGGGCAAAACCACGCACCAGTTCCCCGACCTCGTCGTCGCGGGTGTTTTCGCGCAGCGGCGCCTGGTAGTCGCCCGCTTCGATGCGCCGGGCGGCCGCGGCCAGCTCGCGGATCGGCGCCACCAGCGTGCGCTGTACGTACAGGATCACCACCACGCCGATCACCACCAGCAGGCCAAGCATCAGCAGCAGCCAGCCCAGATGCCGGCTTCCCATCTGCTGCAGCCTCTCACCGAGGGTCGCGTTGGCCGCCTGCTCACGCTGCAGCACTTCATCCAGCGCCATGCCGACGCGGACACCACCGATGCGTTGTTTGCCCACCCTGATCGGCATCGCGTTGTCGAGCACCGTGGGCGACTGCTGCACCACCAGCGACTGCGCGGCAACCGCCCCGGCCGCCAACGGATCGGTCATCGGCCGCCCGGATCCGGGCACTCCGGCCGAGCCGTCGTGGACCAGCCGCCCGCGGTCGTCGAACACCAGTACGTAGCGCACCACCGGCTGCCGCGAAATGCTGCGCACAAGCGCCCCGACCTGGTCCAGGTCGTTGTTGTGGAGCGGACCGGCAAGCGCATCGGACAGCTCGCGCACCATGGCCTCGCCACGGCTGCGCACGCTGCGGTCGAACAGTTCGTGGATGACGCCGTTGCTGAGCGACCTCACCTCGCCCTGCATCGCAGCCTGCCGCCCCAGCAGCACGGCCAGGATCGCCACCACCACCAGCATCGCCCCGCCCATCGCAAGCAGGAACCGGGCCTGCATCCCCGAGCCGAGCAACTTCATTCCACTTCCATCCGCACGCGCGTCGACCCTTGTTTCAAATCATCCCGCCACGGCTGCGCATGCGCATCGACGCGGCGGAAACCGGAAGCCCCCAACACCTTCTGCAACGCACGCTGCACCCGCCGAAGACAGACGACACGCGGCAGCGCGCCGGACGCGCGGCCGGGCACCGTCGGCGCCGGTCCGGCACCCTCCCGGTCCACACTGCCAAGCGCATGATCCTGCGTCATCGCGAGTTGCCCCTCATCGCTGCCCAACGCCCCTTCTGTGAACCGGGCGCAGCATGCGCCGTCCCGGCCAGCAGGGCCAAGGCCAGGCGCAGCAGTTCCCCCTGCATTGCCCTACGCAGACCCGACACAAGCATCATCCCCCCGGGGTATCCGGACAGACTACCCGAAAAAGTGAGACCGTCGTCAGCTGTCCTTGCCGTTCTTCTGCGCCAGCCGCGCCATGCGCTGGGTATCGGCCAGGATGCCGCGCAGCAGGCGCACTTCCTGCTCGCTGGGCTCGCTGCGCAGGAACAGGCGGCGCAGCTTGCGCATCGCCGACTCGGGCGCGCGTCCCTTGTGGAAATCGATCTCGTCCAGAGTCTCGCCAAGTTGGGCGAAGAAGCTCTCCATCTGATCGTGGCTGGCAGCCTGCTCGCGGTTGTCCGGCTCGGTCGGGGCCACCGGCTGTGCGCCCAGCAACTGCATGCGCACTTCATAGGCAAGCACCTGCACTGCGGCGGCCAGGTTGAGCGAGCTGAACTCCGGGTCGGACGGAATGTGCACGGCGGCATGGCACAGCTGCAGCTCCTCGTTGGTCAGGCCGGTACGCTCGCGACCGAACACCAGCGCCACCTCGGCACCCTCGCTGGCCTTGGCCACTGCGCGGGCGGCGGCATCTGCCGGCAGGAACTCCTCCAGCTGGACCCGGCGCGCACGTGCGGTGCACCCCAGCACGAAGCGGCAGTCGGCCACGGCCTCGGCCAGCGTGGCCACCACCGGTGCGTCGCCGAGCACGTCCTCGGCACCGGCCGAGCGCCGGAAGGCCTCTTCATCAAGCGGCTTCTCCGGCGCCACCAGGACCAGGCGGGCCAGGCCCATGGTCTTCAGGGCACGGGCGGCGGCCCCCATGTTGCCGGGGTGTTGGGTGCCGACAAGGACGAATCGGAGACGGGTGGCGACAGGAAACTGGGACATGAACAGGGAAAATGTCGAGCTGGACGAAGACCAATGGTAAACTGTGCGGCCGGCCACTGCGCCGGACCCGCTCTTTTCCCCCGCCAGCCCTTCTCTTCTGCCCTTCCGGGAGCCCATGCCATGCAGAAACCCGCCGTCACCGTCATGGTCAAGGCCGCCCGCCTCGCCGGCAACGTCCTCTTGCGCAACATCAACAAGCTCGAGGCACTGAATGTAGTCCAGAAGGGCCGCATGGACTACGCCAGCGAAGTCGATGCGGACGCGGAAAAGGTGATCGTCAAGGAACTCAAGCGCGCTTACCCCGAGTACGGCATCTTCGGTGAAGAAGGTGGCGTGCAGAGCGAGCGTCGCCACATGTGGGTCATCGACCCGCTGGACGGCACCAGCAACTACCTGCGCGGCGTGCCGCACTACTGCGTGTCGATCGCTCTGGTCGAGAACGGCGAGCCGACCGACGCGGTGATCTTCGACCCGCTGCGCAATGAACTGTTCACTGCCAGCCGTGGTGCCGGCGCCGTGCTCAACGACCGCCGCATCCGCGTGGCCGACCGCAAGGATCTGGAAGGCACCATGATCCACACCGGTTTTGCCCCGCGCGAGCGTGCCCGCGCCAGTGCGCAGCTGAAGTCGCTGGACGCCCTGCTGGTGCACGCCGAGGACATCCGCCGCTCGGGTTCGGCCGCGCTGGACCTGGCCTACGTGGCCTGTGGCCGCGCCGACGCCTACTTCGAGGCCGGCGTGAAGGCCTGGGACATCGCTGCCGGCGTGCTGCTGGTGCGCGAAGCCGGTGGCAAAGTCTGCGACTTCAAGGGCGCGACCCCGGCCCGCATGGACAACCGCGGCCCGGACACCCAGCAGATCGTGGCCGGCAACCTGAAGGTGGCCGAGTCGCTGCAGAAGGTACTGGTCAACACGGGTTACGCTGCCGAGTTCGACGCGAAGTTCTGATTTCGCGCGTAAAGCGGTTCATGGAGACGGCACCTGCGAAGGTGCCGTTTTCGTTTGTGCGCCCACGCGTCGATAGCGCCGGGCCATGCCCGGCGGATCATTTCCGCGACCGCGGAGGGGTGTTACTTTCTTTGCTCGTGCACCGTGYTGCAGGAGCAGCGCGGAACGGCGGAGCCGGCCCGTAGGGTGGCGCACAGGGATGTGCGCCATAAAGAAAGTAACCAAAGAAACACGCCGCCAGTACGCAAGCCGGTGCTACGCACCGGTCCCCTGCGCTTCTCGGCGAACCAGGGAACGGCGCCGAACTCGCTGCGCTCAGGCATCGGCGCCTCTGCGCCCCTGATTCCCCTGCGATGCTCGGCTCRCTGCAAGGCGGACCCAAGATCAAACGCCACAGCTGCACCCAGTAGATCCACGCCATGCGTGGATGCTCTTGCYGTTGRTCTTGAYCTTCCGGCCCGCCTTACAGCGAGCCGAGCACCGCAGGTCCGGCGAGGGCGAAGAGGTGCGGGTGTCTGAGCGCAGCGAGTTCCCGCACCGTCCCTCGGCGGACCGAGAAGCGCAGGGTACCGGCGCGTAGCGACGGCTCGCGGCCGGCGGCGCGTTTCTTTTGGTTACTTTTCTTTTCGCGCGAAAAGAAAAGTGACGCCCCTCCGCGGTCGCGGAAACGATCCGCCGGGCATGGCCCGGCGCTACCGACGCGTGGGCGCGCAAACAAAAACGCCCGGCGCGAGGCCAGGCGTTCCTGCACTGCTCTACAAGCGGAGGCTTATGCCATGGTCGACGCCCGCAGCGCGGCGATGCGCTCTTCCAGCGGCGGATGGCTCATGAACAGCTTCTTCGCCGTCGACCCGGCAATACCGAACGCGGCGATCTGCGTCGGCAGGGTGCTCTGGCCGTGGTTGAGCTGCAGCCGCTCCAGCGCCGAGATCATCTTCTGACGGCCGGCCAGCGATGCACCGCCGGCATCGGCACGGAATTCGCGGTGGCGCGAGAACCACATCGAGATCATCGTGGCGAACAGGCCGAACACCATCTCCAGCACGAACACGATGATGTAATACGCAAAGCCACGGCCACCACCTTCGCGGTTGCCCGACAGCGCGCTGTCGATCACCCCGCCGACTACGCGGGCCAGCACGATCACGAAGGTGTTCAGCACACCCTGCAGCAGCGCCATGGTGATCATGTCTCCGTTGGCGACGTGGGCGATCTCGTGGCCGAGCACGGCTTCGGCTTCATCCTCGCTCATGTTGTGCAGCAGGCCGGTGGACACCGCCACCAGCGCATTGTTGCGGTTGGCACCGGTGGCGAACGCGTTGATCTCCGGGCCGTCATACACCGCCACTTCCGGCATGCCGATACCGGCGGCCTTGGCCTGGCGCTCGACGGTGGCCAGCAGCCAGCGCTCGGTCTGGTTGCGCGGCTCGGTGATCACCACCGCACCGGTGGAGCGCTTGGCCATCCACTTGGACAGCAGCAGCGAGATGAGCGAACCACCAAAACCGAAGATGGCAGCCATGACCAGCAGGCCGCTCATCGAACGGGAGTCCACGCCCAGGATTGACATCACGATGCTCGCGAGGATCAGCACCGCGAGGTTGGTCGCTAGAAAGAGGGCAATACGGGTGAACATGGGAAATTCCGGCTCGGAAGGGGTCGATATCCGTCAATCTGCGGTGCAGTCAGCTTGAATTCAAGCGCCAACCTGACCGACGATTCAGCTGCATGACCTCCTCCCTCTCCTGCGGCCGCTTCGCGCCCTCGCCCACCGGCCTGCTGCATCCCGGCTCGCTGCTTGCCGCCTTCGGCAGCTGGCTGCTTGCGCGCCACCATGGCGGCCTGTGGCGGTTGCGCATCGAAGACGTCGATCCACCCCGCACGGTGGCCGGCGCCGCACAGGCGCAACTGCAGGCGCTGGCCGCCTTCGGCCTGCTTCATGACGGGCCGGTGATCTGGCAGAGCGCGCGTGGCGACGCCTACCAGACGGCGCTGGACCGCCTGCTGGCCGATGGCGACGCATTTGTCTGCCACTGCAGTCGGAGCGATCTGGCCGCCAATGGCGGCATCCACCATCGCTGCGTCGCGCGGCAGGCAAGACCGGACCCAGCCGTCCGCTTCCGCGTGCCGCCCGGCAGCATCGTGCGGTTCGAGGATGGCCTGCGCGGCCCGCAGCAACAGGATGTCCATGCCGAGGTCGGTGATTTCGTACTGCGCCGCGCCGACGGCTGCTGGGCCTACCAGTTGGCGGTGGTCGTCGACGATGCCGCGCAGGGCGTGAACGAAGTCGTGCGCGGCGCCGACCTGCTCGATTCCACCGCCAGGCAGATCCTGCTGCAGCAGGCGCTGGACCTGCCGACGCCGCGCTACTGGCACCTGCCGCTGCTGCTGGATGCACCGGGCCACAAACTGTCCAAGTCACTGGCCGCGCTGCCGGTGGATGCCGGCGCGCCGGTACCGGTGCTGCGCCGGTTGTGGGAACTGCTGGGCCAGCCGGGCACCGCACTGGACGGCATCGACGACCGCGACGCGCTGTTGGCCGCCGCGCAGCGCAGCTTCAACCCCCGCCTGCTGCCGCGCGCGGACATTCTGCTGCCGGCCGGCGCACTTTCCGCGCCGATGTTGCAGAATCCCCCTTCCCCCACCTGACATCCGGACAGCTTTCCATGACATCTCGCGTCGCACTGGTCACCGGCGGAACCGGCGGCATCGGTACCGCCATCTGCCAACGCCTGGCCGACCAGGGCCACCGGGTCGCCACCAACTACCGCGATGAGACCAAGGCCCGCGCCTGGCAGCAGGCGATGACCGAACGCGGCTACCACGTGGCGATCTTCCCGGGCGATGTCTCCGACTCTGCCAGCGCCGAAGGCCTGATCCGCGCGGTCGAGGCCGAACTGGGCCCGGTCGAGATCCTGGTCAACAACGCCGGCATCACCCGCGACACCACCTTCCACCGCATGCGCGCGGAGCAGTGGCACGATGTGATCAACACCAACCTCAACTCGGTGTTCAACGTCACCCGTCCGGTCATCGAGGGCATGCGTCGACGCGGCTGGGGCCGGGTCATCCAGATCAGCTCGATCAACGGCCTGAAGGGCCAGTACGGGCAGGCCAACTACGCCGCCGCCAAGGCCGGCATGCATGGCTTCACCATCTCGCTGGCGCGCGAGAACGCAGGCTTCGGCATCACCGTGAACACGATCTCGCCCGGTTACGTGGCCACCGACATGGTGATGGCGGTGCCCGAGGAAGTGCGCGCCAAGATCATTGCCGACATCCCGACCGGGCGTCTGGGCAAGCCGGAAGAAATCGCCTACGGCGTGTCCTTCCTGGTGGCCGAAGAGGCCTCGTGGATCACCGGCAGCAACCTGGACATCAACGGCGGCCATCACATGGGCTGGTAAACGGCGCCAGGGCCTGAAAGCCCGTGCTGCACCCTGCCGTTGGTCATGCTGCGCAGCACGCAAAGCCTTGCTGCGCAACATTCCGGCGACGGAAAGCCAAGCCTGGCGGGGGCTGGGGCGGTTGCAACCGCTGCTGCACTGCGCCATGCTGCGCGTCTACTGTGACGAGTACCGCTTCATGGCTGCGACCCGCATCATCAAGAAGTATCCGAACCGCCGTCTGTACGACACCGAGATCTCCAGCTACATCACCATCGAGGACGTGCGCCAGCTGATCCTCGACGGCGAAGACTTCGAAGTCCGCGACGCCAAGAGCGGCGACGACCTGACCCGATCGGTCCTGCTGCAGATCATCGCCGACCAGGAGCAGGACGGTGAACCGATGCTCTCCACCCAGCTGCTGAGCCAGCTGATCCGCTTCTACGGCGATTCCCTGCAGGGCTTCATGGGCAACTACCTGGAGCGCAGCATGCAGGTCTTCCTCGACCAGCAGCAGCAGTTCCGCCAGCAGATGGGCAACCTGCTGGGGCAGACGCCGTGGGCGATGATGAACCAGCTGACCGAGCGCAACCTGGAGTTGTGGCAGGAATTCCAGCGCAACATGGGCAGCGGTTTCGGTGGCCCGCGTCCGGGTGGCACCGGAACGGGCACCGGCGCCGGTACGGCCGGCAAGCCGAACGATCCGACCGGCGGCACCGGCACCGGCGGCAAGACCCGCCGCTGAGCCCCCGCCCCGGCGGATACGAAAACGGCGCGCCATGAGCGCGCCGTTCTGTTTTGAACGCCTCTACGCGGGGCGTGGTTCTACTTCCTGCAGCCCTTGCAGACCCGCTCGACCTTGTACCCCTTCGCCCGCAGCTTCTCGACAACGCCGTCGTTGCCCAGCAGGTGCAGGCCGCCCACCACCACCAGCGTGCCGCCCTGCCCGGCCTGCAGGTACGGCAGCAGCTTGGGCACCCATGCATCGTTGCGGTCGGTATTGATGCGCTGGTACAGCTGCGGATACTTCTGGCGCATCTCCACGCCCATCCGGCTCCACAGCAGGCGATCGTCGCCGCGGCGCCAGGCCTCATGCAGCATCTGCGCCTGGGCGTCCCCCTTGCCCGCTTCGTCCAGCGCCTCGGACAGCATCTGCCGCTGCTCCTGCACGCTCATGCCATCAAGCAGGTTGATCTGGCTGGACATGTCTTCCAGGCCTGCGGTCTTCTTGCCGGCCTTCTGCGCCCGCTGCATGAAGTGCCGGTCCAGCCCCAGTTCGGGGTCCAGGCCCAGTTTCTGCATCTGCCCGACGGTGATGGTCAGGCCGACGAACCACGCTTTCATGCCCTGCAACTGCGCCAATGGCAATTGGTTCTGCGTCGCATAGGCCTGCAGCTTCTGCCAGGTCGGCGCATCCAGGTCACGCTTGAGTTCACTGCCGTCCTTGCGGGTAGCCACCTGCACCATCTGGCTGGCCATCTGTGGCGACTGCAGTTCCTCAGGGGTCACTTCGAACAGCACACGCTGCGAGGCTTCGAATGCCTGCTCGACCTCGGTCGACAGTGGATAGTCCTGCGGCTTCAACAGATGGAAGGAACCCAGCAGGTACAGGCGTGCGTCTCCCTGCCCGGTGACCTTCCACAGCAGCGGCACCGGCGGCTTGCCGGCCGTGGCTTCGGCCGGCGCATCGCGCGCGACGGCCAACGGACCGACGGCGCAGGCAGCGAGAAAAACGGCACTGCGCAGCAACAGTTTCATCAACATGTTCAACCCTCTCCTTCAGGCAGGTGATACGTTTTCTCACCCGCTTCCACGCGCAGGTCCAGGCGGTTTTCCGGCGGCGCCAACGGACAGGTCGCATAGGCGGTGAACGCGCACGGTGGGTTGTGGGCGTGGTTGAAGTCGATCGTCACGTGGCCGTCGGCCGTGGGCGCATCGGTATCCAGATAGCGGCCGGCAGGGTAGCTGCCGTGGCCACTGGTACGGTCGGCAAAGATCAGGAACAGCGGCTGCCCGGGTTCGCCGATCGCTTCCAGCCGCCAGCTGCGGCCGTCGCGATCGAATTCCACGGCACCGGCGTTGGGCATCTCGGTGGTCAGGCCGGTGATGTCCACGATCGGCAGGGTCTTGCCTGGCGGATGCGCGATGAAGCGCGCCTGCACCTGCCATTGCGGGCCACCGGGCCAGTACTGCAGGCCGGCGAAATCGCGGCGCGCCGGTGCATCGGCATGCTTGACCCGCAGTGCGTCACGCGGGCCGCGACGGATCAGGCTGAGCTGGCCCTTGCCACCATCGAAGGCCAGCAGGGTCGGCTGCGGATCCTTGTCGGTATCCATGCGCACACGCCCGCGCACGGGCTGTCCATCAAGGGTGACATCCGTGCCGGACTCCGGCGTGAACCACCACTGGTCGCCTTCACGGCGCAGCAGGCCCAGCTTGGCCGGCCCCACCGCCAGGCGGATGCCGCTGGTGTCGCCGCTGCCGACGAAGTGCGATCGGTTCTGCAACCAGTGCAGGCCGACCAGCGCGGTCCAGCCATCGGGCCGGGTCAGGTCCTGGTAGCGCAGCACCCGCCATTGCTGTTGCTGTGCGGCGAAGGCCGGATCCTCAACGGCGGCCGGTGCCGGCGTGGGTGCCGGGCTGCAGGCCACCAACAACAGGGCCGCCAGCAGGCTGCCCATTCGGCAAAATCGCATCGGTGCTCCCCTCAACGTCCGCGCAGGAACCAGCGGTCGATCTCCGCCAGCGAAAAACGGGCCCAGGTCGGTCGGCCGTGGTTGCACTGTCCGGACCGCTCGGTGATTTCCATGTCGCGCAGCAGCGCGTTCATTTCCGGCACGGTCAGGCGCCGGTTCGCACGCACCGCGCCATGGCAGGCCATGGTCGACAGCAGCTCATCGCGCGCAGTGGCGATGCGACGGCTCTGGCCGTGCTCGCGCAGGTCGGTCAGCACATCGCGCAGCAGGCCTTCGGGCTCGGCATGGGCCAGCAGCGCCGGGATGCTGCGCACGTGCAGTGCGCCCGGTCCCGCGCGGGTGATCTCGAATCCGAGCGCAGCCAGCGTATCGGCCTCCGCCTCGGCGGTATCGGCCTCGCGCTCGCCCACCGCCAGGGTGATCGGCACCAGCAACGGCTGCGACTGCAGGCCGATGCCATCGTGCGCATTCTTCAACCGCTCGTAGCCGATGCGTTCGTGCGCCGCATGCATGTCGACCACGATCAGGCCTTCGGCGTTCTCGGCCAGGATGTAGATGCCATGCAGCTGGGCAACGGCGTAACCCAGCGGAGGTACGCCGGCGTCGGCACTGGTGACCGGCAATCCGTTCTCCATCGGCATCGGCGGCAGTGCCGCACCGCGCTCGGCACCCGCTGGCGACGCATACAACGCAGCATAGGCGGCGGGTGCGTCGGCCACCTGCAGGCCCAGCGGCTGCTGCGGGCGCCAGCCAGAGAAGCCGCCACCACCACCGCCGCCCTGCCCGGCACCGGGCGCCGGGCCGCGTACGTAGCCGAAGCTGGACGCCGTCGCGCCCGGCATCGCCGCCGCAGGGTCGCCTTCGGCCGGATGCGCCGCGCCGGCACCGATCTCCTGCGCGGTCATGCCGGCACGGGTGTCGGCCAGTGCATCCTTCAGGGTGCGGTAGACGAAGTCATGCACCAGCCGCGAATCGCGGAAGCGCACCTCATGCTTGGCCGGATGCACGTTCACATCAACGCGCGTCGGGTCCAGCTCCAGGAACAGCACATACGCTGGCTGGCGGCCGTGGTACAGCACGTCGCCGTAGGCCATCTTCACTGCATGGGCGACACTGCGGTCACGTACCGAACGTCCGTTGACGTACAGGTACTGCTGGTCGGTGCTGGCGCGCGAATAATGCGGCTGCGCGATCCAGCCATGCAGGCGCAGGCCGGCACTGCTGTGGTCCACGCGCACAGCCTGGTTGGCGAAGTCCTCGCCCAGGGTCTCGGCCAGGCGCACGTCCGAATACAGGTCGCCTGGCTTGTAGCGACGCGAGGCCTTGCCGTTGTGCGAGACGCGCAGCTCGACATCGGGACGGGCCAGYGCCAACGAACGCAGCCACTCTTCGATATGCCCCAGTTCGGTGCGCTCGGCGCGCAGGAACTTGCGCCGCGCCGGCACGTTGTAGAACAGCTCGCGCACTTCCACCGTGGTGCCGGGCGCATGCGCGCGCGGGGTCACCTCGCCGATCTTGCCGCCTTCGATCTGCAGTGCCGAACCGTGCTCATCATGGGCACGGCGCGAGGCCAGGGTGAAACGACTGACCGAGGCGATCGACGGCAGCGCTTCGCCACGGAAACCCAGCGTGGCCACTGCTTCCAGCTCATCCAGGTTGGCGATCTTGCTGGTGGCGTGCCGCGAAACCGCCAGCGGCAACTGTTCTGCGGCAATGCCGCTGCCGTTGTCGCGGATGCGGATCAGGCGCACACCGCCTTCTTCCAACTCGATATCGACGCGGCTGGCGCCGGCATCGATCGCGTTCTCAACCAGTTCCTTGACCACCGATGCGGGTCGTTCGACCACTTCACCGGCGGCAATCTGGTTGATCAGGATTTCCGGCAGCGGCCGGATCGGACGCGGATCGGGCGCGTTCATGGGCAGGCAAGGCAGGCAGACGTCATGCCACGATGATAGCGGAGCGGCGCCAAGGAGAGTCGAGATCCACCGTACGCGGCGCCAGCCAGCCAAGCGTGGCCTGGCTCCAGCGGACGCGAGCGATCCAGCGGGTTACTTGCTGCCGCCCGCCACGGTGCTTGCAGCGTCGATCTCGGCCTGCGCGCGCGCGGCGTACAACGTGCCCGGCGGCGGTTGGCGACTGAAGAAGGTGTGCACGCCATCCAGCACCGCACCGGCGACCTTGCGCTGGTAGGCCGGGTCGATCAGGCGGCGCTCTTCATCCGGGTTGGAGATGAACGCGGTTTCCACCAGCATCGCAGGCATGTCCGAAGTGCGCAGCACGGCGAAGTTGGCGCGCTCGATGTTCGGCTTGTGGTTGTTGCCGATACGCTTCAGGCCGCCCAGCACGTGCCCGGCTGCGTCTTCGGAGGATTTCATGTAACCGCTCTGGGCCAGGTCCAGCAGGACGTTGGCCAGCGTGCCTTCGGTCTGCTGCAGGCGCACGCCACCGACCAGATCGGCGGCGTTTTCCTTGTCCGCCAGCCAGCGTGCACGCTGCGAAGACGCGCCCTTGGTCGACAGCACATACACCGACGAACCGGTGGCCGAGCGGTTTTCGGCGGCGTCGGCATGGATCGAAATGAAGATGTCGGCCTTGTTCGCACGCGCCTTCTGCGCACGCATCGGCAGCGGGATGAACACATCGCTGTCGCGGGTGAGGAAGGCTTTCAGGCCAGGCGTGGCGTTGACCTGGCGGGCCAGTTCACGCGCCACCGCCAGGGTTACATCCTTCTCGCGCTTGCCGGTCGGGCCGATGGCGCCCGGATCCTGGCCGCCATGGCCCGGATCGATCGCCACCACCAGGTGACGCATGCCAGGCTGCATGCGTATGCGCGAGGCATCGCTGGGCATGGTCGGACGCGGCGACTCGGTCGGCGCAACAGGTGTCGGCACCGGCTTCGGCTGGGTGGCCACAACCGCAGTGGTGGCCTGTCCAGCCAGGATGGCTGCCGGCGACGACGTCGGGGTGCTGCTGGCGGTGGTGCCTGCTGCCGCCATCTGCACCGGGGTGGTGCTGGGTGCCGGCGTCGGCGCGGCGGGTGCCGCAGCGCTGGCACTGGCCTGCTGCTGGACCTGCGCGGTCAACAGCGCAGTGGCTCGCGCGGCATCACCACGGGACTGTGCGGTTTGTGCCGGGGTCGGGCCCGGGACCGGAGCCGGACTAACCGAAGATGCCGCTGGCGGCTGCGCAGGCGTCGGCGCGGGGCGACTGGCGGCCACGGCCGGGCCATCGCCGGGCCACTCGATCACCAGCTTGGATTCATTGCCTTCGCGCTGCATCTGCGGGCGGAAGGGGGCGACCGTCTCGGCCAGGTCGAATACGACACGGAAAGTGCCCGGCACCGGCTGCCCGGTGCGCACCGCAGTCACCACGCCCTGCGGCGACGGCATCTTCAGGTTGCGCACCGCGCTGGAATCAGGGAAATCGACCACCAGCCGGTTCGGACCGGCCAGCGACAGGGTCTTGTAGCCACCACTGCCGACCAGCGCGATTTCCGCGCGGGTTCCGGTCGCACCGGTATTGAGCAGCACCTGGCGGACCTCACCGGCCCACGCACTGACGCTCGCCAGACCAAGTCCGACGGCGGCACAGATGGCAATGAGTCGATTCCCCGGGCGCATGACTCAGGATTCAATCACCGCACTGAACGGAATGCAACACCTTTTTCCTTAATAATCCGTAACCTGCCGGCGTTTGTTCTCGTCAGCCGACAGAAAGGGCCTGCAAGTCGCCACCTTCGGGAAGCCGCTGCAGCCATTCACGTCCCGTGTCGCTGATGCCAGTGAGACGCACGCGACGCCCCTGACCTTCAATCTGCAGTGCGACCACCAGATCGGTTGGCGGCAGCGCACCGGCACCGCGCTCTGGCCATTCGACCAGCCACAGCACGGCACTGCCCTCGTCCAGCCCGAGGAAATCCAGCTCGCCGGCCTGGCCGATGCGATACAGGTCCATGTGCCAGGCCTCGCCGCCACTGGACAACGGATAGCGCTCGACCAGGGTATAGGTGGGGCTGCGGATCGCCCCCTGCACGCCCAGCGCCCGCAACAGCGCGCGCGCCGTGGTCGATTTGCCGGCGCCAAGATCACCGCGCAGCTCGACCAGCGCCTGCGGCGGACGGGTGGCTGCCAGCCATTGCCCCAGCAGTTCGGTGGCGTTGCTGTCAGCAAGGAAGAATTCGGTCATCGGGAACGTTCCGGGTTGGCCAGCCGCCGCAGGGGCGCCAGCAGATCAGTGGGAAGCAGGCCGCGGGCACCGTCGGCGGCGGCGACATCGCCGGCCAGGGCATGCAGCAGCGCACCGCCTGCCGCCGCATCGAACGCAGGCAGGCCCTGCGCGCGCAGGCTGGCGATGATGCCGGTCAACAGGTCGCCCATGCCACCCACCGCCATTCCCGGGTTGCCGGCCGCAATCAGTCGCGGTGTGTGGCCGGGCGCGGCGACGATGCTGCCCGCCCCCTTCAGCACCACCGCTGCGTGATAGCGCTCGGCCAGCGCCTGCGCGCTGGCATAGCGATCGGCCTGGACTGCCGCCGTGGTGGTTTCCAGCAGGCGCGCGGCTTCCCCGGGGTGCGGGGTCAGGATCGCATCGGGCAGCGCATGTGCATCCTGCGCCAGCAGGTTCAACGCATCGGCGTCGATCACCAGCGGCAGGCCTGACTGCAGCACACGCGCATACAGCGCGCGCGCCCATTCGTCCTGGCCCAGGCCCGGGCCGATCGCCACCACCCTGGCTTTTGCCAGCAACGCCGGCAGCGCTGAGCCATTTTCCAGCGCGTGCGTCATCGCTTCAGGCAACCTCGCCAGCAGCGGGCCGACATGGTCGCGGCGGGTGCCGATGCTCAGCAGGCCCGCGCCAGCGCGCAGCGCAGCTTCGGCGGCCATCGCGATGGCACCGCCGCTGCCATGGTTGCCGCCCACGCACARCACATGGCCGGATTCGCCCTTGTGGCTGTTGGCACGGCGCGGCGGCAGCAGATCCGGCAGGCGCGACTGCGTCCAGCACTCTGCAGCAGCGACGACACCCTGCCAGGCCGCATCGGCCAGCGTCAGTGGTGCCAGGTGCCTGCGCCCGGTGTATTCCAGTGCGTCGCCGGTGTACAGGCCGCGGTGGGCGACGATGAACTGCACTGTCAGGGCCGCGCGTACGGCTGCGCCCGGCACGCAGCCATGGTCGGCGTCGACACCGCTGGGTACGTCCAACGCCAACACCGGCGCCTGCTGCGCGTTCAGCGCCTCGATCAAGGCCAGTGCCGCGCCCTCTGGTGCCCGGGAGAAGCCAAGGCCGAACAGGGCATCGACCCATAGATCGGCCTGGGCCAGTTCGCCGTTGAAATCAGTGACGGTGCCGCCGGCGGACCTGAAATCCGCTGCGGCGCGCTGCGCCAACGCCGTGGAAGGTGGGCTGCCCGGCAGCGCGATCAGCTGCACCTGCCGCCCGGCCTCCAGCGCATGACAGGCCAGCACATAGCCATCGCCGCCATTGTTGCCGCTGCCAACCACCACGCCGATCCGCCGCGCCTGCGGCCAGTGCTGCAGCAGGCTCTGCCAAGCCACCTGGCCCGCCTGGGCCATCAGGCCCCAGCCACCATCGCCCGCCAGCGCGGAGGCCTGGGC
>NZ_JBFTOJ010000064.1:0-21507 GCF_056397905.1 Stenotrophomonas sp. 05L414_2 | reverse complement strand
GGCGTACTTGCAGCGTCCCCCGCCACCGGACCCACCCCGCCATCCCACGGAATGCCAGCTTTTGCTTTTGCTTTTGCTTTTGCTTTTGCTTTGCCGTTGATTCGGCGGGTGCAGGGCGCAGCCCTGCCTAACCCCTA
Organism: Stenotrophomonas sp. 05L414_2; assembly: GCF_056397905.1. Classification (NCBI taxonomy): domain Bacteria; kingdom Pseudomonadati; phylum Pseudomonadota; class Gammaproteobacteria; order Lysobacterales; family Lysobacteraceae; genus Stenotrophomonas; species Stenotrophomonas sp. 05L414_2. The sequence continues at coordinate 21,370 of NZ_JBFTOJ010000064.1, read as the reverse complement.
CCGCCCCAGCACGCGGGCGATCGCTTCCACCAGCAGCTCACCGGTCACCGGCTTGCGCAGGAAACCACCGATGCCGGCCGCTTCCACCTGCTGCTGCAGGTCCGGGTCGGTGCGTGCGGTCACCGCCAGCAGCGGCAACGTGTAACCTTGGTTGCGCAGATGCTGGGCCAGTTCGAAACCGCTCAGGCCCGGCAGATCCAGATCGAGCAGGCCGACATCGAAATCACCCGCGCTGATTTCACGCAGCGCGGCCAGTGCGTGGGCCGCGTGAACCACCTCATGGCCACGGGTGGTCAGCAGCCCACACATCACATCGGCCACGGTCGCATCGTCCTCCACCAGCAACACCCGCAGCGGCGGCATGTTGACCGCAGCAGCGGCGGCGTCACTGTCGGCACCTCCGTCGCTGGCCGCCCCCTGCTGCAGCGGCAACGGCAGGCTGACACCGAAGCAGGTACCGCTGCCCAGCTGGCTTTCCACCCGGATCCGGCCCTGCATGGCCAGTGCCAGCTCGCGGCAGATCGCCAGGCCCAGGCCGCTGCCGCCGTACTGCGCTGCGGTGCGCGCACCGTCGGCCTGCTCGAAGCGCCGGAACAACCGTTGCTGCTGCTCCTGGCTGATGCCCGGACCAGTATCACGCACCTCGAAATACAGCCCACGCGGCCCTTCCTCGCAACGCGCATGCAGCGTGATGCTGCCGCGGCTGGTGAACTTGACCGCGTTGGACAGCAGGTTGAGCAGGATCTGCCGCACCCGCATCGCATCGCCGGTCGCCTGCAGCCCCGCCGGCAACTGGTTGTCGAGGATGAACCGCAGGCCCTTCTGTGCAGCCAGTGGCCCCATCAGCGCGGCCAGGTCCTGCAGCAGGCGATTGAGACCGAACGCGTTGGACTGCAGTTCCAGGCGCCCCGATTCGATCCGCGCCAGGTCCAGCGCATCGTTGACCAGGTGCAGCAGATGCTCGCCCGCATGCCGGATCGACTGGGTATAGCCGCGTTGCTGCGGATCCAGCGGCGAGGCCAGCAGCAGTTCACTCATGCCCAGCACCCCGGTCATCGGCGTGCGGATTTCATGGCCGAGATTGGCAAGGAAGCGCGTCTTGGCCGCCGATGCGTGCTCGGCCAGATCCTGCTTGTGCAGGGCGAGCTGGTAGGCGTGCTGGCGCTGCAGCCGGCGCCGGTACAACCAGGCGAACCAGCTGGTCAGCAGCAACCCGATCGAGGCCAGCACCAGCAGGCCGGACAAGCTGCGCCACCACGGCGGCTGCACATGGAATTCCAGGGTCTGCACCCGCGACCACACGTGGTCGGCCGAGCGCGCCTGCACTTCCAGCCGGTAGGCGCCGGGTGGCAGGCGGGAGAACAGGCGCTCGCCTGCCGGGCCCACCTCGACCCAATCCGGGTCGTAGCCGGCCAACCGGTAGCGGTAGGTGTTGGAAGCCGAATCGGCGAAGGACAACAGGCGCGCGACGATACGCAGGTCGCGGTCACCATCGGCGATCTGCAGCGGCGAGTCATGGGTCAGGTCCAGCAACTGCTCGTTGCGGCGCACCTCCACCCGCTCGATCACCAGCGGCGCACGGCGGGTGGAAGGCCGCACCTGCTCGGGATCGAACACCACCACACCGGCGGGGGTACCTGCCACCATGCGCCCCGCCGAGGAGGCGATCAGGGTGTGTTCGCGGAACTCCTGGCTGGGCAGCCCATCGTGCACCCCGTACAGGCGTACGCTCTCGCCATCGGCACTCACCCGCACCAGGCCGCGGGCGCTGGTGGCCCACGCCACGCCCTGCGCGTCRACCACCAGGCCGGTAGCGGAAATCGCCGGATAGCCCTGCTCGGCGCCCACTACCGCCTGCCGTTCCAGCCGGCCCTGGCTCCAGAGATACCGCGACAGGCGACCATCCTCGGACAACCAGACCTGGCCGTCCTTGCCCACATGCAGGGCGTACACCGCAGTGGCCGGCGCACCGGGCACCGGCTGGAAGCGCTGCGCATCCGGTTGCCATTGCAGCAGGCCGCGGCTGCTGGCCAGCCAGATCCGGTCCTGCGGGCCGCATTCCACGTCAAGATTGAGCTGACCGGCCTGCAGACCGTCCTGGCCGTTTTCCAGCCGCCGGCGCACGTGCCCGTCCAGATCACGCTGCTGCAGCCCCGATGACAGCATCAACCACAGGCTGTCGCCATCGCAGGTCATCATCGCCTCGATGTTGCCTTCCATGGTCGCGTCCGCGCCCGAGTCCCGCCCCCAGCGCCGCAGCTCGCCACGACGCGGGTCGTAGCGCATCAGGGCGTCGGTCGAGCCCACCCACACCTGGCCCTGCCGGTCTTCGCGCACCGAGGTCAGCCAGTGCATGCCGTTGACGAAGGTGCGGTGCTGCTCGATCACGCCCGTGCGCGGATTGAAGCGGTCCAGCGCGCCATGGCTGCCGACCGTCCACACCCCGCCATTGCTGGAGGGGCTGGTACCGAGCACATAGGAATTGCGCAGCGAGGACGGATCATCCTCCAGCCGCGAAAACACCGAGAACTGCCACCAGCGCGGAAGCAGGTGCCACAGGCCGGCATTGGTACTGGCCAGCCAGATGCCGCCTTCGCGGTCCTCATAGGCACCGGTCCAGTTCGGCCGCACCAGGCCACGGGCGATGGCGCTGTACAGCGGCACGGTCTGGTAGCGGCCATCGATGCCCCGGCCCAGGCCGCTGCGCGTATCCAGCCAGTGCCCGCCCTGCTCGTCGCGCAGCATCATGCCCAGCACCTGGTCGCCGGCCGGCAATGTCCAGGGAACGGATTCGAAACGGCCATCCGGGCGCCGCACCGTGGCCCCGGCCAGCGTGCTGATCCAGAGGCTGCCGTCGGGTTCTGCGGTCAGTCCATTGATCAGCAGGCTGGGCACCAGGTCGCCGCCGATGCGTTCGAAATCGGTACCGGTCCAGCGCGCCACGCCATGCTTGGTGCCGACCCACAGGCTGCCATCGGCAAGCGTGGCCAGGTAGGGCACCGACGCGGCCGGCAGACTGCGCGGGTTGTTCGCTTCGGGCAGGAACCGCTGCAGACGGTCATTGCTGTCCAGCCGGTACAGGCCGCCCTCGTGGGTGCCGAACCAGATCGCGCCATCCGGTGTCGCAGCCAGGCTCCAGACGGTGTTGCTGCCCATCAGCGGCTGGCTGCTGCGATCGTAGAAGCGCAGCTGGCGGCGATCGGCCGACATCCGCACCAGGCCGGCATTTTCGGTGCCGATCCACAGCTCGTTGCGGGCATCGACCAACACGCTCCAGATGCGGTTGTCGCGCAGGCCGTCTTCGGAACGCCAGATGCGGTAGTTGCGCCCGTCGTACCGGGCCAGGCCATCGTTGGTGGCAATCCACAGGTAGCCGTAGCGGTCCTCGGCCATGCGGTTGACGGTGTTGGACGGCAGCCCATCGAACACGGTGACCTGGCGCGGCGAAGGTGGCACCGGCTGCGCGGCAGCGGGCACCAGGCAGCACAGCAGCAGCATCAGCAGCGTCACTGCCCGCAGATACACCACCGATGGCCTCCTCACGCTGCTGTTGATGATGCCCACGCCGTGGGCGTCGGCATGGTAAACCGAAAGTTGCGCGATTCACGCCGCAGGATGCCGCGCTCAGCTGATGATCTGGCGTTTACTGCGCGCCTGGGCAATCGCCGCCACCAGCAGATCGCCGGTCACCGGCTTGCGCAGGAAACCATCGAATCCGGCCGCAAGCACCTGCGCCTCGGCATAGGCATCCGAGCGCGCGGTAACGGCCACCAACGGCAGTTCGTAGCCCATCGCGCGCAGTTGGCGGGCGATGGCGGTGCCATCGAGTGCCGGCAGGTCGAGGTCGAGCAGGCCGACGTCGAACCCCTCGGTGGATATTTCCGACAGTGCGCCCAGGCCATGCAGCACGTGCACCACCTCATGGCCACGGCTGCGCAGCAGACCGGCGATGACCTCGGCAACGGTGGCATCGTCCTCGACCAGCAGGATGCGCAGTGCAGGCAGCATCGGCGACGCTGCCTCGCCAGGGCTGGAGGCCTGCTGCCGGCTCCACGGCAGCGGCAGCCGCACGGCGAAGCGTGCGCCACGCCCCGGCTGGCTGTCGACATCGATGCGGCCGCCCATCGCCACCGCCAGCTCCTGGCAGATCGCCAGGCCCAGCCCGCTGCCACCATAGCGCGAGGCGGTACGCGGGCCATCGGCCTGTTCGAAGCGGTGGAACAGGCGCTGCTGCTGCTCGGCATTGATGCCCGGCCCGCTGTCGCTGACCTCGAACGTCACCGCGCCGCCGTCGTCGTCCAGGCGCGCCGCCAGGCCAACATGGCCACGCTCGGTGAACTTGATCGCGTTGCCCAGCAGGTTCAGCAGGATCTGGCGGACGCGCATCTCATCGCCACTGACGCAGATCGGGCCTGGCAATGCCGCCCCGCGCTGGAACGCCAGCCTGCGCTGTTGTGCCATCGGCTGCATCAACGCCTGCACCTGGTCCAGCAGTCCGCCCAGGTCGAACGGGCGGATGTCCAGTTCAAGCCGGCCGGCCTCGATCCGGGCCAGGTCCAACGCATCGTTGACCAGGCGCAGCAGATGGCTGCCGGCCTGCTGGATCGAACCGGCATAGCTGCGCTGCACAGGGTCCAGTTCGGTGGACAGCAGCAGTTCGCTCATGCCCAGTACACCGGTCATCGGCGTGCGCACTTCGTGGCCCAGGGTCGCCAGGAAGCGGCTCTTGGCCTGCGATGCCTGCTCGGCGATCTGCTGCTTGTGCACCGTCAACTGCCACTGCTGGCGTCGCCGCAGCCGCCTGCGGATCGACCACAGCAGTGCCAACAGCAACAGCGAGCCCAGCATTGCATAGCCGAAAATCGCCATGCCGCTGCGCCACCAGGGGGGCAGTACCTTGATGTGCAACTGCTGCGAGGGCGTCCACGGACCACTGGCCGTCGCGGCCTGCACCTCGATGGCGTAGGTGCCGGGCGGCAGCCGCGACAACGTGCGTTGGCCGTCCCCGCCCTGTTCCACCCAGTTCTGGTCGTATCCCTGCACGCGGAACCGGTAGCGGTTGCCCTGCGGGTTGGCGTAGGACAGCAGGCGTGCATCGATCTGCAGGTCACGGTCGTCGGGCCCCAGCAACAGCAGGCCGGAGGTCGGCAAGGGCTGCCAGCCGCGCGCATCATCGCGACGGACGCGAACCTGCGCGATCACCAGCTGCGAGGGTGGCAGCTCGGCGTCGGCAGCATTCGGATCGAAGCCCACCATGCCGGTCTGGGTAACGGCCAGCACCCGGCCATCGGCATCGATTGCCGGTGGGCGTCCGGTGAACTCGGCATCAAGCAGGCCGTCGCGTTCATTGAAGATCTGCAGGCGACGCTGTTTCGGATCCCAGCGCAGCAGGCCGCGGGGCGTCGTCGCCCACAACTGGCCGTTCCGGGCCAGGGCCAGCCCACCCATGCTGACCGGCGGCACGCCGGCACTGGCATCGACACGCTGGATCAGGCGCAGGCTCAGGCCATCCCACTGGTAGCGCTCGAATGCGCCCTGGCGTGCGATCCACAACTGCCGGGGATCGATCCATACCAGATCGTAGATGGGCCCCCTGGAAACGCCGGGCACCGCTTCGAAGCGGTCTCCCTGCTCGCGCCAGATGCCCATTTCCCCGACCACCCAGGCGTGCCCGCCGGCATCGAAGCGGATCTGCTCGACCGGCGCGTCGGTGCTGCCTCGCAGCGTAGCGCCGTCGAAACTGCGCAGCAGGCGGCCGTCGGCACTGCGCTGTTGCAGGCCCAGGTTCATCACCGATACCCAGACCGTGCCATCGGGGGCCTGCCGCATCAGATCGATCCGCTGCCGAAGGTCGGCGCCACCGCCAATACGCCAGTCGCGCAGCACACCGGTGGCGGGGTCGTAGACGCTGATGCGCCCCGCGCGGCCGAGCCACAGCCTGCCGTCGGGACGTGGCAGCACCGACCACACCGCGCCGCTGCCCAGTTCGCGGTCGCTGACCAGCAGGCTCAACGTCCCCTGTGCATCGATCTGGTAGACGCCATGCGCAGAGCCGACGTAGTAGCTGCGGCCGTCGCTGGCAGCACTCAACAGGTACTGGCTGTCCAGCGGCTTGCCATCGAACTGGTACCAGGTTGAAAAGCGTCGCCAGTCGGGCGGCAGGTAAGCCAGGCCCTGGGTCAGCAGTGCGACCCACAGCCCTCCCTCATGGTCCTGCATCAGGTCGAGCACGCCACTGTGGCCGGTCAGGAAACCACTGCCACGGTCGCCTTCCAGCCTGCGCAGCACCTGGCCGTCACCACGCAGCAGGCCATCGGAAGTTCCCGCCCAGTAGCCTCCGTGGCTGTCGGCCAGGACCAGTGCCGAGCGCAGGCGGGCACTGTCGGCCCAGGCCGGTCGCGTCACCCGATCCTGCGCATCGATGCGGTACAGGCCGTCGTTCTGCGTACCGACCCAGATCGCGCCATCGGCATCGCGGCTCAGCCGCAGCACGCTCACCGCCGCCAGTTCGCGCGGCGCCACGGCTTCGAAGGCGTGGCCGTTCCAGCGCGCCACACCGGCTTCGGTGCCCACCCACAGCCGTCCCTGCGCATCCACCAGACTGCTGAAGACGGTGTCACTCGGCAGACCGCCGGGCTGCGCCCGATCATGCTGGAAATGGCGCAGCGAGCCATCTTCGCCGACCCGGCAGACCCCATGGCTGCTGCTGCCGACCCATAGCGCATCCTCGGCGTAGGCCAGTGTCCAGAACTGTCCCTGGCACCCTTCAGTGACGGAATCGAAGGTCTTGAAACGTTCGCGGTCGGCATCCAGCCGGGCCAGCCCCTTGCCGTTGATGCCCACCCATACCCGGTCGAGCGGGTCGACCAGCAGGGTTTCGATCTCGTTGCCGGGCAGCGAATCCGGTTGTGCCGGGTCGTGCTGCCAGACCCGCAGCTCACCGCCGTCATAGCGGGCCAGGCCGCCGTCGGTGGCGGCCCACACGCGGCCCTGTCGGTCTTCGGCCAGCGCCACCACCATGCGCGAGGGCAATCCCTCGGCCGCGCCGAAACGGCGCAGGCGCGGTGTTTCACCGGCCATGTCCAAGGTCGCCGCTGCAGCCGAAAGCGCCAACAGCACCAGACCTGCTCCTGCAATGCCTTGGCACCACCGGCGCCAGCCGCTCTTCATCCTGAACCCCCTGTCCTGTGCCGATTGTCACACAGGGCTGCAGCCATCGCTGCAACAGCCTGTTTCCGGCCACATCGGCACCACGAACTGTTGCAGCCGTGCACACAGCGTTGCGCGGGGGCTATGGGTATGATCAAACGGTCTTTTTCCCGGAGCCCCCCGCCGATGCGCCACTGCCTGGCCCTGCTGCCGATGCTGCTTGCCGTGGCCCCCGCCTGGGCAGGCAACGAGGCCTACCGCATCGATCCGGTGCACACCCGTGTGCTGTTTGCGATCGACCATGCCGGCTACTCGCAGGCGCTGGGTACGATCTCCGGAAGCCAGGGCCAGTTGCAGTTCGATAGCGACAACTGGCGCGATGCGACACTGGACGTCGAGATTCCGGTGTCGCGATTGGACCTTGGTGATGCCAAGTGGAACCAGGCAACCCTGGCGCGCAGCCTGCTCGATGGCGAACGCTTCCCCACCGCCCGCTTCGTCTCCCACCATGTCGAACCGATCGATGCCCGCCATGCGCGCGTACTGGGCACCCTGACCCTGCGCGGGGTCAGCCAGGAAGTCGCGCTGGAGGTGACATTGAACCAGGTCAAACGCTATCCGCTGCCGCCGTTCCGGCGTACTGCAGGGTTCTCCGCCACCACCACGCTGAGCCGGCGTGCCTTCGGCATCACCGCATGGCCGGGCGTGATCGGTGATGCGGTGCAGGTGCGTATCGAGGCTGAAGCCACGCTCGACCGCAGCGATTCTCCGGGAACTCCCCCGCCCCAACCCCACTCCGACAGCCAGACGGCCACCAAGGACCCTTCATGACCGCCAAGAACACCCCTGCCGCCTGGGGGAGTGTCAGCCAGACCCTGCACTGGCTGATCGCACTGCTGATTCTCGCCCTGGGCATCGTCGGCCTGACCATGGGCGAGCTGCCGAAGACGCCAAAGTATTTCTGGGTCTATACCGCGCACAAGTCGATCGGCATCACCGTGCTGGCACTGGTGGTGCTGCGCCTGGGCTGGCGCCTGTATGCCGGTGCCCCCAAGCCGGTACCCGGCGTGCCGGGCTGGCAGGAGCGCATCGCCAGCGCCACCCATGTGCTGCTGTATGTGCTGATGTTCGCCATCCCGTTGTCGGGCTGGCTGTACGACTCGGCCAGCGGCCTGCGTCCGTTCCGCTGGTTCGGTCTGGTCGATGTGCCCAAGCTGAGCGGACCGGATCCGCAGATCGTGGCGGCATCCCATGCCCTGCACGAATACGGCTTCTGGCTGTTGATCGCGGTGGTGCTGGCCCATGCCGGTGCCGCCTTCTACCACCACCTGTTCCAGCGCGATGCCACCCTGTCCCGGATGTTGCCGCGTGGCTGGCTCGCCTCTCCCCAGAAGGACTGACCGATGAACCTGAAACTGACCACTCCGGCCGCCGTGGCCGCCGCCCTTGCCGGCATGCTGGCCACCGCACCGGTGCTCGCCGCCGATTACGCCCAGGCGCCGGGTGCCGGTTCGTTCCTGGCCTTTGCCACCAAGTACGACGGTGAAGTGTTCACCGGCAGCTTCCCGGGCTTTGCCACCAAGCTCAGCTTCGACCCGGCCAATCCGTCCGCAGGTTCGCTGGACGTGGTGATTCCGCTGGCCGGCGCCAAGAGCGGCAACAGCGACCGCGACTCCACCCTGCAGGGCGCGGATTTCTTCAACGTCGGCAAGTTCGCTACCGCACGCTACACCGCCAAGGGCTTCCGCGCGCTCGGCAACGACCAGTTCGCCGCCGACGGCACGCTGGAACTGCGCGGCGTGAGCAAGCCGGTCACCTTCACTTTCACCTGGAAGCCCGGCGCGCAGCCGGTGCTGACCGGCAAGGCCACGGTCAAGCGCCTGGACTTCGGTGTCGGTGGCGGCGACTGGGCTGATACCAAGACCATCCCGGACGAAACCGCGATCAGCACGATCGTGAAGTTCGACGCGAAATAAGACGCCTTCGTTCTGGTAGCGCCGGGCCATGCCCGGCGGCTTCCACCGCTGGCCGCGCTTCGCGCTCGCCAGGCATGGCCCGGCGTTACCTGCCTGCCAACAGCCAGGCCTGCACCGTGGCCGCATCGAACGGCCAGTCCAGCTCCCGCCCACCGCGCTCATCGCGCAGCACCGGCACCCGCGCCCCATAGCGCGCCTCCAGCGCCGGCTGGTCATCGAGGAACACCGATTCGAACTCGGGCGCCCGCGCCCTGGCCAGTTCGGCCAGGGCCATGTCACACAGATGGCAGTCGTCACGCTGGAACAGGGTCAACACCGGGGTTTGCTCCCTTGGCGGAAATGCTGCGCCGCAGTCATGGAAGTGCGGCGTGAACCGCTAGAATAGCGGTCTCTCCCGGTACCCGCAGTACGGCAACCATGGCTGTCAGCACGTTCGACGTTTTCAAGATCGGCATTGGCCCGAGCTCCTCGCACACCGTCGGGCCGATGAGGGCCGCCGAGCGCTTCATCCATCGGTGGCTGCTCGACCCGGGCAAGCTTGCGCAGGTCGCACGCATCCGTGCCGACGTGTACGGCTCGCTGGCACTGACCGGTCGCGGCCACGGCACCGACAAGGCGATCCTGCTCGGCCTGGAAGGGCAGCGTCCGAACCTGATCGACCCGGACATCATTCCGTCCACGCTGGAGCGCATCCGCAGCAGCAAGCGGATCATGCTGATGGGCCAGCACGAGATCGCCTTCGACGAAAAGCGCGACCTCGGCCTGAACAAGCGGCAGAAGCTGCCCTACCACACCAACGGCATGCGCTTCACCGCGTACAACGCCGATGACGAAGTGCTGGCCACCCGCGATTACTACTCGGTCGGTGGTGGCTTCGTGGTCAACCAGGACGATGCTGCCGATGATCGTATCGTGCCTGACGAAACGCCGCTGCCCTACCCGTTCAAGAGCGGCGACGAGCTGCTGGCGCAGACCGCGCGCAGTGGCCTGAGCATCGCCCAGTTGATGTTCGAGAACGAGAAATGCTGGCGCAGCGAGGACGAGATCCGCGACAACCTGCGCGAGATCTGGAGCGCAATGCAGGCCTGCGTGGCGCGCGGCATCCGCGAGGAAGGCGTGCTGCCGGGTGGCCTGAAAGTGGGCCGCCGCGCGCCGGCGCTGTACCGCGAGCTGTCGTCGAAGCCGGAAGCGGCGATGCGGGACCCGCTGACCACGCTGGACTGGGTCAACCTGTACGCMCTGGCCGTGAACGAAGAGAACGCTGCCGGTGGCCGCGTGGTCACCGCACCCACCAACGGCGCGGCGGGTGTACTGCCGGCGGTGCTGCACTACTTCGACCGCTTCTGCCCGGGCGCGAACGAACAGCGGGTGTTCGACTTCCTGCTGACCTCGGCGGCGATCGGCATCCTGTACAAGGAAAACGCCTCGATCTCCGGCGCCGAAGTGGGTTGCCAGGGCGAGGTCGGCGTAGCCTGTTCGATGGCCGCCGGTGGCCTGGTCGCGGCGCTGGGCGGCAACCCGAGCCAGATCGAGAACGCGGCGGAAATCGGCATGGAGCACAACCTGGGCCTGACCTGCGATCCGATCGGTGGCCTGGTGCAGATCCCGTGCATCGAGCGCAACGCGATGGGTGCGGTGAAGGCGATCAACGCCTCGCGCATGGCCATGCGCGGCGACGGCAAGCACAAGGTGTCGCTGGACAAGGTCATCAAGACCATGCGCGATACCGGCCGCGACATGCAGGACAAGTACAAGGAAACCAGCCGCGGCGGCCTGGCGGTGAACGTCATCGAGTGCTGATGGTCTGCAGGGCCGGGCATGGCCTGGCTCTACTGCAGGGCCGGGCATCGACCCGGCTCTGCAGTGCCGTTCTCGACCGGACAACACCGTCACCGTTTTCCGGTTAGGCTCGGGCATCCCCCTGCCCCGGAATGTCCCATGCGCGTGATCGCCACCGCCCTGCTTGCCTGCCTTCCGCTGTCCGCTCTCGCTGCGCCAACCTACGGGCCGCGGCTGGAGGGCTTCGACTACGGCTATCCAGTGAAGACCTTTGCACTGGAATCGCAGCGCCAGGCCTTGGAGATGGCCTATCTGGATGTTGCGCCGAAGAAGAAGCCGATCGGCGTGGTGGTGCTGCTGCATGRCAAGAACTTCTGCGCGGCAACCTGGAAGGAGACGATCAAGCCGCTGGTGGCGGCAGGCTACCGGGTGATCGCGCCGGACCAGGTGGGTTTCTGCAAATCCAGCAAGCCCGAGCGCTACCAGTATTCGTTCGGGCAGCTGGCCGACAATACCCATGCGCTGCTGCAGCAGCTGCAGCTGGGTGATGTACCGGTGCACGTGGTCGGCCATTCGATGGGCGGCATGCTGGCCATCCGTTATGCGCTGATGTATCCGCAGGATATGCGCAGTCTTTCGCTGGTCAATCCGATCGGGCTGGAAGACTGGAAGGCGCAGGGCGTGCCCTGGCGCAGCGTGGACGCGTGGTATGCCGGCGAAATGAACATCAGCTATGACAGCATCCGCCGCTACCAGCTGGATGTGTACTACGACGGCAAGTGGAAGCCGGCGTATGAACCGTGGGCGCGCATGCAGTCGGGCATGTACGAAGGCGCAGGCAAGCAGCAGGTGGCCTGGAGCCAGGCACTGACCTCGGACATGGTGTTCAACCAGCCCGTCGTCTACGAACTGAAGAACCTGCAGGTGCCGACCACCTTGTTCATCGGCCAGAAGGACCGCACGGCGATCGGCCGTGACCAGGCATCGCCCGAACTGAAGGCGACGCTGGGCAACTACCCGGCACTGGGCAAAGCGGCAGCGGCGGCGATACCCGGCTCGACCCTGGTCGAGTTCGCGGCACTGGGCCATTCGCCGCAGGTGCAGGACCCGAAGCAGTTCAATGCCGCATTGTTGAAGGCACTCAAAGCGCGTTGAAGTTCCATAACCGCCGGGCATGGCCCGGCGCTACGAGGATCGGCGTGGGTAGCGCCGGGCCACGCCCGGCGAGCGCAGCGGCGGCCGGGCTCACCCCACGATCCGCAGCACGTCATCCAGCAGCGCCGCTGCGGTCACTTCCGCACCCGCGCCCGGCCCCTGGATCAACAGCGGCTGCGCGCGATAGCGATCGCTGTGGATGGCCACGCGGTTGTCGGTGCCCGCGCCCTGCGCCAGCGGATGGTCGGCAGCCAGCTCACGCAGGCCCACCTGCGCACCCTCGCCATCGACGCGCCCGACAAAACGCAGCACCCGGCCGTTGTCGCACGCCCGCTGCCAACGTGCCTGCAGCGGTGCATCCAGCTGCTCCAGCGCATTCACTGCATCTTCCAGCGGCAGCGCAGCCAGCGCATCCGGCACCAGTGAGTCGACCTGCACCTGCGACGCGTCCAGCGCCAATCCGCTGCTGCGGGCCAGGATCAACAGCTTGCGGCGCACATCCTCGCCGGAAAGATCCAGCCGCGGGTCCGGCTCGGTGTAGCCGGCCGCCAGCGCTTCACGCACCGCCGCCGAGAACGGCGACTGGCCGTCATAACGATTGAACAGCCACGCCAGCGAACCGGAAAGCACGCCCTCGATGGCATGGATGTGGTCGCCACCGGCAACCAGCGCGCGCAGGCTGCTGAGCAACGGCAGGCCGGCGCCGACGGTGGCGCTGTCGCCGTAACGCGCACCACTGTCGGCGCAACGATCGGCGATGGCCTGCGCGCGCGACAGCTGCGCACCGCGGCCAAGCTTGTTGGCGGTCACCACGTGCACACCGCGCGCCAACCACTGAACGTGGCGCGCCGCTACATCTTCGCTGGCGGTGGCATCGACCACCACGTCGCCACGCTCCAGCCCTTCAGCGCTGGCCCACGGCGGCGAACTCTGCCCATCGCGCGGCGCACGCCGTGCCAGTTCCAGCGGCAACGCCAGATCGCGGTCGATCGCCAGCGCGGTGCGTGAATTGGCCAGCCACTGCACGCTGGGCAGTTCCAGCCCACGCGCCTGCARCGMCTGGTAGCGCTGCACGAAGGCSGWMCCGACSGTGCCGGTTCCGAGCAGCGCCAGGCGGCCGGTCCCCAGCAGCGGAATCTCGACAGGCAAAGCGCTCATGCGTCTGCCACCTGTTTGCCGCGCGCCACCGCATCGATCACCGCCTCGGCGCGCGCCAGAGCGCTGCCCAGATCGGCCAGCAGGTCGCGCTCGCCCTCGATACCGACCGACAGACGCAGCAGGCCTTCACTGATGCCCGCAGCCGCGCGTGCTTCGGCAGTCATTGCCGCGTGGGTCATGGTCGCCGGGTGTGCGATCAGGCTTTCCACGCCTCCCAGCGACTCGGCCAGCGTGAAGTAACGCAGGCCATCGACGAACGCGCGTACAGCAGCATGCGGATCATCGCCGGCACAGCTGGCCAGTTCGAAGGACAGCATCGCGCCGAAACCACTCTGCTGACGCGCGGCAACGGCGTGGCCCGGATGATCGGCCAGGCCCGGGTAGTAGACCTTGGCCACCGCAGGATGCGCATCAAGCAGCGCCACGATCGCGGCGGTGTTTTCCTGGTGCGCGCGCAGGCGTGCATCCAGCGTACGCAGGCCGCGCAGGGTCAGGAACGCATCGAACGGCGAGCCGGTAAGGCCCAGGGCATTGCCCCACCACACCAGCTGTTCATGCACGGCGGGATCGCGGGCAATCACCGCACCACCGACCACGTCGCTGTGGCCGTTGATGTACTTGGTGGTGGAGTGCAGCACCAGGTCCGCGCCGAACGACAGCGGTTGCTGCAATGCCGGCGACAGGAACGTGTTGTCGACCACCACCAGCGCACCGGCTTTGTGCGCCGCGTCGATCACGAAGCGCAGGTCGGTGATGCGCAGCAGCGGGTTGGACGGGGTTTCCACCAGCACCAGCTTCGGCTGCGTGGCCAGGGCCTGGGCCAGCGCGCGCGGGTCGGTCAGGTCGGCAGTGACCAGTTCGAAATGGCCTTTCTTCGCCAGCGCGTTGAACAGGCGCCAGCTGCCGCCGTACGCATCGTGTGGCACCACCAGGGTGTCGCCGGGCTGCAGCAGTGCGTTCAGCACCAGGTTGATCGCGCCCATGCCGGTGGCGGTGACCACGCCGCCGGCGCCGCCTTCCAGTTCGGCCAGCGCCTCACCCAGCAGGTCGCGCGTGGGATTGCCACTCCGGGTGTAGTCGTACTGGCGCTTGTTGCCGAAGCCTTCAAAGCTGAAGTTCGACGACAGCACGATCGGCGGCGTGACCGCGCCATGGGCGGTGTCGCGATCGATGCCGGCGCGGACGGCGGCGGTGGTGCGACAACAGGACGGTTCAGCGGCGTGCAGGCTCATGCGGACTCTCCAGAAGTGCGGAAGGCGGTGGCGAGGATCGCGTCGATGCGATCGGTTTCTTTCAGGAAGGCGTCGTGACCGTAGGGCGAGCGCAGCACGCGCAGGCTGCCGCGTGGGCCCAGTCCCTCGACCAGGCCGACCAGGTCGGCAAGCGGAACCAGGCGGTCGCCTTCAACGGCAACCACCACGGTCGGCGGCAGGATCGCGCTCGGGTCCACGCGGTGCAGGTCGATCGACTCGGACAGGCGCAGGTAGGCATTGACCGGCGTGCGCGCGACGTACTGCGCACCAGCCGCGTCGAGATAGTCTTCGGCCGCGACACGGACGCGGCCATTGACCACCTCCGGTGCTGCATCGAAGCGTTCGCCGAATTCTTCCGGTGTGCGGTAGCTGAGCATGGCGAACTGGCGGGCCAGCGCCAGGCCGTGGTCTTCGCCACACTGCAGCTGGCCCAGCGCCACGGCACGGCGCTGCAGCGCACGCCAGGCGGCGGCATACGGGTGCGGGCGGTGCGCACCGCTGGCCAGCACCAGCTGGCGTACCCGGGCACGGTGGCGGATCGCGAACTGCTGGCCGACCAGCGCGCCGTAGGAATAGCCGACGAATGCCTTCAATGCGCGGATGCCGAGGTGATCCAGCAGCAGCGCCAACGCATCGGCCTGGTCGGCGGT
Source organism: Stenotrophomonas sp. 05L414_2 (assembly GCF_056397905.1). Classification (NCBI taxonomy): domain Bacteria; kingdom Pseudomonadati; phylum Pseudomonadota; class Gammaproteobacteria; order Lysobacterales; family Lysobacteraceae; genus Stenotrophomonas; species Stenotrophomonas sp. 05L414_2. Next base: position 6,250 of record NZ_JBFTOJ010000064.1, on the reverse strand, counting down.
ATCGATCGGCACATCCAACGCACCGTCGGCGCCGATGAAATCGAACGCGAGCACACGCAGCTGCTGCGGATCCAGTGCGCGGCCACTGCCGACCAGGCCTTCGGCCCAGCCCTTCTCGCTGAACTGCGCATTGGAGGCTACATGGCGGTGCGCGGAAATGCCGCCGGCCAGCACCACCACCGGTGCGTTGACCGGACCGACCCACTCATAGCGCAGGCGCACCGGGCAGGGGCCGGCATGACGCATCGACAGCACGGCGGCGAACTCGCCGCGCTCGGCGTGCACGCGGTCATCGACCGGCACGCTGACGGGGACAAAGGGTTCGGGGCGAAGCACGGTGCTGGTGGCGAAGCTCATGGCGGGTTCCGGTAGGGAAATCGGCCATCGAGCCTTCGCGGGGCTCGCGTTCGAAGTGCACGTTGGGTGCAGGTTCGAACCATCTTTCGGTGGACGCCACGGTCCCCGCAGGATTTGGCACCTACGCAGGCGCTTTCGCGTCTGCGGGCTGCCCCGGCTTCAAAGGGCCTGTCCCTCTGCCGGTCTCGATGGTGGAGCCACGATGCCAGTCCTTTTCGGGCATGTCAATCCTTTCATGCGGATAAAGAGATGGATGAATGCAAAGCCCCCACCCTTCCCCCGTCCCGACAGCTTGCGTAGAGTCCCGGCGGTCCATGTCGCTGGAGCCTTCGATGCGCCGCCTGCCCCTGCCCTGCCTCCTGCTGCCCCTGTTGGCGAGCGCCCCCGCGAACGCTGCCGACTGGCGCCAGGGCTGGGGACTGGTGCCACAGACGCCGGCCGCGCGCACGGCCGGCGCCACGCCGCAGGCGGCGCCGATGGCCCGCCTGCGCCTGCAGTCGCTGGGCGACCAGTGGCAGGCGCGGATCGACAACCCACTGTCCGGCCCGGTGCAGATCGAGCTGCGCGCCGCCCCCGGCACACAGGTGGAGGGCCTGCCGCTGCAGTCACTGGTGCAGGCCACCGGCAGCCTGGTGGTGGGCCATCTTCCCTCTCCTGCCAACGGCAAGGCACTGGATCTTCGTCTGCAGTCGGTGCCGGGCAATCCGGCCGCGCGCGCCGAAGACGTCGCCTATCGCCTGCCGTTCCAGGCTGCCCAGCTGCGCGTGGACCAGGCGCCGCAGGGCCGGTTCAGCCACGATGACGAGGAGAACCGCGACGCCATCGACTTTGCCCTGCCCGAAGCAACGCAGGTCCTGGCCGCCCGCGAGGGTACGGTGATGCAGGTACAGGACGGTTTCCGCGGCAATGGTCTGGACCGTGAACGCGATGCCGGACGCGCCAACTTCGTTCRTATCCTGCACAGCGACGGCAGCATGGCGATGTACGCCCATCTGCAGGCCGGCGGCATGCGCGTGCGTCCCGGCCAGGCCGTGCAGGCCGGGCAGCCGATCGGCCTGTCCGGCAACAGTGGCTACAGCACCGCACCGCACCTGCACTTCGTGGTGCAGCTCAACCGGGGCATGGGGCTGCGTTCGGTGCCGGTGCGCATCCTCGCCCCGCAGGGCGAATTGCACTTCGCCCGTGAGGGCAGCGGGGACGCCAGCGCCGGGCGCTGACCCGCCGACGCCGGCAGGCCGGTATAATCGGGCGCTTATCTCTTTGAAAAGCGCCCCGTGCGGGCGCCACTGCCATGTCCGAAGTCGCCACCGAAGCGTCGCGTCGCCGCACGTTCGCCATCATTTCCCACCCTGACGCCGGCAAGACCACGCTGACCGAAAAGCTGCTGCTGTTCGGAGGCGCGATCCAGATGGCCGGCTCGGTGAAGGGCCGCAAGGCTGCCCGCCACGCCACCTCGGACTGGATGGCGCTGGAAAAGGAGCGCGGCATCTCCGTCACCTCCTCGGTGATGCAGTTCCCGTACGAAGGCAAGATCATCAACCTGCTCGACACCCCAGGCCACGCCGACTTCGGCGAGGACACCTACCGCGTGCTGACCGCGGTGGACTCGGCGCTGATGGTGATCGACGTGGCCAAGGGCGTGGAAGAGCGCACCATCAAGCTGATGGAAGTGTGCCGCCTGCGCGACACCCCGATCATGACCTTCATCAACAAGCTCGATCGCGAGGGCAAGGAGCCGATCGACCTGCTGGACGAGGTTGAAAGCGTGCTCGGCATCCAGTGCGCACCGGTCACCTGGCCGATCGGCATGGGCCAGCGCCTGAAGGGCGTGGTCCACCTGATCACCGGCGAAGTGCATCTGTACGAGCAGGGCCGCAACTTCACCCGTCAGGATTCGACCATCTTCCCCTCGATCGATTCGCCCGGGCTGGCCGAGAAGATCGGCGAGCGSATGCTGGCCGACCTGCGCGACGARCTGGARCTGGTGCAGGGTGCCAGCCACCCGTTCGACCTGCAGGCCTACCGGGCCGGCAAGCAGACCCCGGTGTTCTTCGGYTCGGGCGTGAACAACTTCGGCGTGCAGCCGCTGCTGGACTTCTTCGTCGAACACGCACCGTCGCCGCAGGCGCGCTCCACCACCGGTCGCGACGTCGCCCCGCAGGAGCCGAAGCTGACCGGCTTCGTGTTCAAGATCCAGGCCAACATGGACCCGCAGCACCGTGACCGCGTGGCGTTCATGCGCGTCTGCTCGGGCCGGTTCACTGCCGGCATGAAGACCCTGCACGTGCGCACCGGCAAGGACATGAAGCTGGCCAATGCGCTGACCTTCATGGCCAGCGACCGTGAAATCGCCGCCGAGGCGTGGCCGGGCGATGTCATCGGCATCCACAACCACGGCACGATTTCCATCGGCGACACCTTCACCGAAGGCGAGGCGATCACCTTCACCGGCATCCCCAACTTCGCCCCGGAACTGTTCCGTCGCGCCCGCCTGCGCGATCCGCTCAAGCTCAAGCAGCTGCAGAAGGGCCTGGCACAGCTGTCCGAGGAAGGCGCGACCCAGTTCTTCCGTCCGCTGACCAGCAATGACCTGATCCTGGGCGCRGTGGGCGTGCTGCAGTTCGATGTGGCCGCTTACCGCCTGAAGGACGAATACGGCGTGGAAGCCACCTTCGAGCAGGTCAGCGTGACCACGGCGCGCTGGGTCCACTGCAGCAACGAGAAGAAGCTGGAGGAGTTCCGCGAGAAGAACGCGCTGAACCTGGCCCTCGACGCGGCCGGCCACCTGGTCTACCTGGCGCCGACCCGGGTCAACCTGCAGCTGGCGCAGGAACGTGCGCCGGACGTGCGTTTCTCGGCAACCCGTGAAGCCGCGCATACGGTCACCGGCAACTGATTCCAGCGACCATACGGTGGCGGGGGTGCACGCGCCCGCCATCGCGGCGATGATAGGGGGGTGCAGGTCCCCCTCCCTGCAGACGATGCCCATGCCATGTCCACGACTTCCGTTGATTCGATCCGCGAAGAAATTGCCAGCGCCCTGACCCACGGGCTGGGTGCGGTGCTTGCCCTGGCCGCCAGCGCSGTGYTGATCACSYTGGCCGCGATCTACGGCGAYGGCTGGCAGCTGGCCAGTGCGATCGTGTTCGGCATCGCCCTGCTGCTGCTGTACACCGCCTCCACGCTGTACCACGCCATCCAGCACCCGCAGGCCAAGGGCCGCCTGAAGGTGTTCGACCATTGCGCGATCTATGTGCTGATCGCCGGTACCTATACCCCGTTCACCCTGATCGGCCTGCGCGGCCCCTGGGGCTGGGGCATGTTCACCGCGATCTGGGCGCTGGCGCTCGGCGGCGTGGTGTTCAAGCTGTTCTACACCGGCCGCTTCAAGCTGCTGTCCACGGTGATCTACATCGCCATGGGCTGGCTGGTGGTGGTGGCGATCAAGCCGATGTGGGCCTCGATCGATGGTGGGACGCTTGCCTGGCTGTTCGGCGGTGGCCTGTCCTATACGCTGGGCACGTACTTCTACCACCGCGAATCCATCCCCTATTCGCATGCGATCTGGCATCTGTTCGTGATCGGTGGCAGCGTCTGCCACTTCGTCGCCGTTACTCGACAGGTGCTGTGACCCCGTATTGAGGGTAACGCCAGGCCCCTGGCCGGCGAGCAGGCACCGGCTCTGCACACGATGCACATGATCGCTTCGCGCCCCGTCCACCCCGACGGGGCAACCATGGCGGTGTGAATGCTGCCTCTGCTCCTGCTGCTCCCAAGGTGCCGCGCTGGCGCCTGCGTCGTCCCGGTCGCCGCGGGCAGCGCTGGCTCGCCGTGCTGGTGTTCCTGTTCGCGGCACTGCTGGTCCTCATCGCCCTGTGGGACTGGAACTGGTTCAAGGGCCCGGTCGAACGTGCGGTACAGGCGCGCACCGGCCGCGCCCTGCACATCGGCAACCTGGATGTCGACCTCGGCCGCACCAGCACCGTGCGCGCCGATACCCTTACCTTTGCCAATGCGCCCTGGGCGAAGCAGCCCACCATGGTCAGCGCCGACCGGGTCGAGATCGACGTACGGGTGTGGCCGCTGCTGCGTGGCAGCGTGCAACTGCCCGAAGTGCGCCTGACCCGCCCGGACGTACTGCTGGAAACCGCCCCGCGCAAAGGTGACCCCGGCAACTGGAACTTCCTCGGCGACAGCAAGGGCGGCACCACGCCGCAGCTCAAGCGCCTGCACATTGACGACGGTCGCCTGCAGTTCCTGGACGCACTCGGCCGCACCGACATCCTGGTGAACGTGCGCAGCGGGCAACCGAAACAGGCCGACGCCGCACCACCGTTGCTGGTGGCCGGCAAGGGCCGCTGGCAGGGCAATCCCTTTACCCTGAGCGGTGGGACCGAATCGCCGCTGGAACTGACTGACAGCGCACACCCCTTCCGCATCCATCTGGATGGCCGCGCCGGAGCCACCCATGCCGTTGCCARCGGMACCTTGACCAACCCGTTCCAGCTGCAGGTGTTCGACCTGCAGTTCGCGCTGAGCGGTCAAGACCTGGCCGACCTGTATCCATTGCTGGGCATCGCCATTCCGCCTTCCCCGCCCTACGCACTGGATGGCCGCCTGAAGCGCGATCACCAGGTCTGGCGCTACGAGCGCTTCACCGGCAAAGTCGGCGACAGTGACCTGGGCGGCGATGTGCAGTTCGATGTCTCCAGGGAACGCCCACGGATGACCGCGAACCTGGTGTCGCGCCGCCTCGATTTCGATGACCTTGCCGGCTTCGTCGGTGCCCCCCCGAAGACCGGTGGCGGCGAGACCGCCAATGCAGAACAGCGGGCCGAGGCTGCGCGCGTAGCCGCCAGCGCCAAAGTGCTGCCGGCCACGCCGTACAACCTGGGCAAGCTGCGCGCGATGGATGCCGACGTGCGCTGGAAGGCCCAGCGCATCAATGCACCCAAGCTGCCGCTGGACGACATGGATGCACACCTGCTGCTGGACGATGGTGTACTGCGGCTGGACCCGCTGAACTTCGGCGTTGCCGGCGGCGACATCCGCAGCACGATCCGCATGGACGCACGTCGCCCGCAGATTGCAACCTCGTTGAAGGCCAGCGTGCGCGGAGTGCAGCTGGGCCAGTTGTTCCCCGACGCCAAGCTGGCCGAACAGGCCAAGGGGGGTATCAGCGGCGCCATTGACCTGACCGGCAACGGCAACTCGATCGCCGCGATGCTCGGCAGCAGCAGCGGCAACGTGGCGCTGGGCATGGGCCGCGGCCACGTCGGCAACCTGCTGATGGAAGTGGCGGGACTGGACATCACCGAGTCGTTGAAATTCCTGTTCACCGGCGACAAACAGATTCCGCTGCGATGCGCCTTCGCCGACTTCGGCGTGCGCGAGGGCCTGATGCATACCCGGTCGATGGCAGTGGACACCACCGATACGATCATCCTCGGCGAGGGAGATGTCAGCCTGCGCGATGAAACGCTGGACCTGCTGCTGAAGCCACGACCGAAGGACAGGAGCATCCTGGTGCTGCGCTCGCCGCTGCGCATCGGCGGCACCTTCAAGGACCCGTCGTTCCGCCCGGACTTCAAGGCGCTGGGTATCCGGGGTGCGGTCGCGTTGACGCTGGGCAGCATCGCGCCGCCGGCGGCACTGCTGGCCACCATCGAACTGGGTCCGGGCAAGGATGCCGACTGCGGTGGGCATTACGCGAAGTAGAGCGGGCGTTCGGCGCCCTACTGCAAATGGGACGAGGGTGACGGGTGGCCCAGGCAGGACACGCCGTGAACCCCGCTCCGCGGTCCGGCCCAGCCGCTGGCGGCTGTGCGTTCGGGCGCTTGCGAAGCAGTGCTTCGCAAGCAAAGCGCCCTCACCCATGGGGGCTCGATGGCGC
>NZ_JBFTOJ010000063.1:0-30703 GCF_056397905.1 Stenotrophomonas sp. 05L414_2 | reverse complement strand
CCCCCAAGGGTGAGGGCGCTTTGCTTGCGAAGCACTGCTTCGCAAGCGCCCGAACGCACAGCCGCCAGYGGCTGGGCCGGTCTGGGGGTTTACGGCGTCCCCCGCAACCGGACCCACCCCGCCTACCCACGGAATGCCTGCTGTTGCTTTGGCTTTGAGGTTGCCGGCCAGCGGCCGGCACTACCGTTTCGGCGGGTGCAGGGCGCAGCCCTGCAAAAGAACCCCCTACCTTACGGCCACTGCATCTCGCCCTTGGCCACCTTCGCACTCAACTCCAGCGACGCCACCCCCGCCAGCTGCGGATAGCGCGCCTGCATCGCCTTCACCAACGCAGCGCTGTCCTTGGCCTTGGCGGTTTCAACATCGAAGGCACGGATGTAATCCGCGGTGAAGCGCAACGCACTGGCATCCAGTGCCGCCCCCTCCGCGTAATGACCGGGCACCACCACCTTCGGCTTCAGCGCCTGCAGCTGCTGCAGCGTGCGCAGCCAATCGGCATGCGACTGCGGCGTCTGCGTATCGGCCATCCACACGTGCTCGCCGGCCACCACCGGAATGCCACCGACGATCGCGCGCAGCGACGGCACCCACAGCACGCTGCGGTCCGGCGTCGGGCCATCCAGGCCGATCAACGGCAGGCGCTGGCCTTCCAGCTGCAGTGCATCGCCTTCCAGCACTGCGGGCACCACGATGCGTGCGGGAGCGTCAGCGCCCATCTTCGGCCCCCAGTACGCCAGCTTGCCGGCCTGGGATTCACGGATGTGCGCCACGGTCTGCGCGGTCGCGACGATGCGCGCCTGCGGGAACGCATCCTGCACGGTGGCCAGGCCGAAGTAATAGTCCGGATCGCCATGGCTGATGTAGATGGTGGTCAGCCGCTTGCCGCTGGCACGGATCTGCTCGACCAGCCGGCGTGCATCGCCGGCAGCAAACTGCGCGTTGACCAGGATCGCGTCGTTGCGCCCTTCGATCAGCACCGAGGACACCGAGAACATTGCCTGCGGGCCGGGATGGAAGGTCTGCAGGCGCAGCTGGGATTTGGCAGCGCTGGCGGGTGCAGGCGCGGCCGGTGCGGCCAGCAGTGGGGCGCTGGTGAAGCTGGCAGCCAGCGCGAGAGGAAGCAGCAGGGCAGCAGTACGCATGGGAGGTGTCCTTGGATTGTCGAGCCGAGCGTTGGCTATGCCGGGCGTCCTTGCCCGGCCCCCTACGGGCCGTCGCAAGCGACGTTGGCAACGGCTCCTGCCGTTGCCTTCGGCTTTACAGGTGGGTAGCGCCGGGCCATGCCCGGCAGGCGGTCAGGCCGGCGAGTGCGCGATCAGTACGCCGCCGTGATGATCTGCCTGGGGTGCTTGTGCGCTTCCAGTTCGGCGACGAACGCGGCGCCGTAGTCGGCGTAGCTGATGCGGCTGTGGCCGCTGGCATCGGCGAGGAAGGCCTTGGGCTGCACGCGGTACTGCCCACGCTCTTCACCTGGGCCGATTTCGGCGGCCGGCGAGAAGAAGGTCCAGTCCAGGTCATCCACCGCCTGCAAGCGGTTGAACGCTTCACGGTGGGCCAGCGCGTAGGGCTTGTAGGCCTCCGGGAAGGTGGGGGTGTCGACCAGCTGCACGCCGGGGGCGACTTCCAGGCTGCCGGCGCCGCCGACCACGACCAGGCGCGGCACGTTGGCCTTGCGGGCGGCATTGGCCAGCTGTGCGGCAACCTCGCCGACGCGACCGATGTCGTCGCCCGGGCGCGGGCCGTAGGCGCTGGCCAGCACATCGTGGCCGGCGATGGCGGCGACCAGGGCGTCCTGGTCATCCAGCGAGGCGATGACCGGATGGGCACCGGCCAGCTCGGCCGGCAGGTCCTGCGCGCTGCGCACGATGACGGTCAGTTGATGGCCGTTGGCCAGCGCGTGGCGGGCGATCTGGCGGCCGATGTTGCCGGTGGCACCGACGAGGGCGATCTTCATGGCAGGACTCCGTGGGGGTGGTGGTTGGGAATGGGGCCACTGTAGGCCGCTGCAGTCGATCGAAAAACAGCGTATAACGCGCTTATTTGTTGCATGGATCGAGCAGATGGACCGATTGACCGCCATGACCGTATTCGTCGAAGTTGCCGAGCGCGGCAGCCTGACCGCCGCCGCCGAGGTGCTGGACATGTCGCGGGCGATGGTCAGCCGCTACCTGGCCGAGGTGGAGGGCTGGCTGGGCGCGCGGCTGCTGCACCGGACCACGCGGCGGGTCAGCCTGACCGGGGCCGGTGAAGCCGCGCTGGCGCGTTTCCGGCAGATGCTGGCGATCGGCGAAGAACTGCAGGGTGAGCTGGCCAGCGACGATCCCGAGCCACACGGCACGCTGCGCATCACCGCCAGCGTGTCGTTCGGGCAGAGCCATCTGGCGCGTGCGGTGGCCGCCTTCGTGCAGCGCCATCCGGCCGCACGCATCGAACTGCTGCTGGTCGACCGCATGGTCAACCTAGTGGAGGAGCGCGTCGACCTGGCCGTGCGCATCGCGCGGCAGATCGATCCCAGCCTGATCGCACGTCGTTTGGCGATCTGCCGTTCGGTGCTGTGCGCGACGCCGGCCTACCTGCAGGCGCGTGGCACGCCGACCGCGCCCGAACACCTCGCCGTGCACAACTGCCTGACCCATCATTACGTCGGCAAAAGCCTGTGGCAGCTGCATCGCGAAGGGCGCTCGTTGTCGGTGGCGGTGGGCGGCAACATCAGYGCCAATGAAGCATCGCTGTTGCTGGAGGCGGTGCGCGCCAATGCCGGTATTGCCATGTTGCCGACCTATCAGGTCGCACCGTTGCTGCGCAGTGGTGAGCTGATCGAACTGCTGCCCGAGTACAGCCTGGACGAGCTGGGCATTCATGCCGTGTACGCCTCGCGCCGGCAACARCCCGTTATCATGCGGCGATTCCTGGATTTCCTCGCCGAGTGCTTCGCCAGCCCGGCCTTCCAGGATCTGGACTGGCGCCCTTCGGGCAAGGAGAACACATGAATCAGGGACAGGCGTTGATCGACCACAACCGTGCTGCCTGGGACCGCCAGGCCAGCGAGGTGCGCGAGTGGTCGCGACCGGTGGATGCCGAAACGATTGCCGCCGCACGCGAGGGACGCTGGCAGGTACACCTGACGCCGCGTGCGTTGCCGCTGGATTGGCTGGGCGATGTGCGTGGCAGGCGCATCCTGTGCCTGGCCTCGGCCGGTGGCCAACAGGCACCCGTGCTTGCCGCGGCAGGCGCTGAGGTGACCGTGTTCGATCTTTCCGACGGGCAGCTGGCGCAGGACCGCGCCGTCGCCGACCGCGACGGTCTGTCGCTGCGCACCGTGCAGGGTGACATGCGTGATCTGCAGGCATTTGCCAGCGACAGCTTCGACGTGGTGTTCCATCCCATATCGAACCTGTACGTGCCCGACGTGCGTCCGGTGTGGGCCGAGTGCCGCCGGGTGCTGGCACGCGATGGCCTGCTGATGGCCAGCTTCTACAATCCGGTGGTGTTCGTTGCCGCGCGTGATGCACAGCTGAGCGAGCAGGGCCTGATCCGCCCGCAGTACGCGATTCCCTATTCCGACCTGGAAGACCTGGAGCCCGCCGCGCGCGAGGCCAAGCTGGCCCGTGGCGAAGCGCTGACATTCGGTCACAGCCTGGGGGATCTGATCGCCGGGCAGCTGGATGCCGGGTTCGTCATCGACCGCTTCATGGAAGACTGGCAGCCGCAGCCGCGCTTCCTGATCGACCGCTACCTGCCGACCTTCCTGGCCACCCGCGCACGCCGGATCGGCTGAAGACGCGGGCGTACAATGGACGGCCCCACGTTGCACGAGTGAGCCGTCCCTTGTCGTATCCCTATCCGCTGGTCGTGTTCGACCTCGATGGCACGCTGGTCGACAGCGCCGCCGATATCGCCGAAGCACTGAACCGCACGCTGGAAGACATCGGCCTGGCGCGCGTACCCGAAGCCACCGTGCTGGGCTGGATCGGTGACGGCGTGCGCCGGCTGGTCGAACAGGCCGTGCAGGCCGCCGGGCGTCAGATCGATCTGGCAGCGGTGATGCCGACCTTCATGGTCCATTACCGCGAATGCCTGCTGCGCAGCCCGCAGCTGTTCGCTGGCGTAGTGGACGCGCTGGCGCAGTTGCGCGCGTTGAACGTGCCGCTGGCCATCTGCACCAACAAGCCGGCCGCGCTGGTGCCGCCGTTGCTGCAGCACCTGGGCATCGCCGATGCCTTTGCGCTGGTGCTGGGCGGTGATTCGCTGCCGCAGCGCAAGCCCAGTGGTGAGCCGTTGCGGCATATTGCCGCGCACTTCGAACTGCCCGTCGATGCGTGCCTGATGGTTGGCGATTCGCTCACCGACTATCGTGCTGCCGAGGACGCCGGCATGCCGATCGCGCTGGTGCGCTACGGCTATCCGCGAGGACTGGACCTGGAAAACGCGCAGGCCGTCGCGGTAATCGACGACCTGCGTGAACTGCCGGGATTGGCTGCGGTATCGGCGACCTGACCCGCCGGTAGCGCCGGGCCATGCCCGGCGGCCCTTCGATCTGGCGCCCCGACGCCGGGCATGGCCCGACGCTACCGCTTACCTGGGCTGGTAACGCACGCTCAGCTGATACTCGCGGCCTGGCTGGTTGAACCACGCCACGGTTTCGTACTCGCGGTCGAACACATTGGCCACCCGCGCCAGCACCGACCATGCCGGGGTAAGCGCGTATTCGGCGCGCAGATCCAGCGTGCCGTAGCCGCCGACCTTCGCCGCGTTGGCGGCATCGTCGTAGCGCTTGCCCGCGCCCTGTACGGTCAGGCCGGTGCGGAAGTCGCCGAAGCGGCGGTCGATGTCCAGGCGCGCGGTCTGCTGCGCACGGCGTGCCAGCCAGTTGTCGAACTGCGCGCTGCCGTTGGTGCGGTTGCGCGGGTCGGTGAAACTCAGCTGCGCGTTGATGTCGAAGCCGGCCACGGTGGCGCCGCCGGTCAATTCCGCACCGCGGATGCGTGCCTTTTCGACCTGCTGCATGCGGAAGGTGGCSGCGTCGTAGGTGATCAGGTCATCGATGCGGGTTTCGTACACGTCCAGGCCCCAGCGCCAGCCCTGGCCCTGCTGCGAGATGCCGAGGTTGGCACTCTTGGACTTCTCCGGGTCCAGCGTCGGCACGCCGCTCCACGGGTCGTACAGGTCGCTGAAGGTCGGTGCCTTGAACGCGGTGCCGTAGCTGGCGTTGACGCGCAGGCCGTGGCCCAGCTCCATCGCCCAGCCGAGGCTGCCGGTGGCATGGTTGCCGAACTGCTGGTTGTCATCATTGCGTGCGCTGGCCTGCAGCTGGTGACGGCCGAAGCGCGCCTGGTACTGCAGGAACACGCCGGTGTTGCGACGGCTGTCGACCAGGTAACCGGCGCTGCTGCCATCCAGGTTGTCCTCGCTCCAGTCCACGCCGGCGCTGAGCAGCTGGCCTTCGGCAATACCGATGTCGGCCTGCAGCGAAGCGCTGTCGCGGTGCGTCTGTGCGCTGCCGCGTGCACCGAAATCACCGAAGTTGTCGGACTCGTTGTCGCTGCGGCCGACGTTGGCGGTCAGCGTCAACTGCTCCGACGGGGTGTAGCGCACCTTGCCGGCCAGTACCTGCTGGCGGGTCTCGGAGTAGTTGTAGTAGCCGTCGTAGTGGTTCTTGCCGTCGGCACGCAGCGCGCTGCCTTCCACGGTCCACTGGTCGCTCAGGTTGTAACCACCGCGCAGGCTCTTGGACAGGTTGCGGTAGCCATCGCGGTCGGGTTCATCGGCAAAGCAGCCGGTGAACAGCGTGGCCGAACCGCGGCAGGCATCGATGCCATCCGAATGCTGGTAGGCGATGTCGGCGCCGAACCAGCCGCGTTCGGTGCCGCCACCGATGCCGCCGCTGGCTTCACGCAGGCCATTGCTGCCGCCGCCCAGCTGGAAGTGCGGAGCGAAATCACCCTGGTTGCGGCGGGTGAAGATCTGGATCACGCCGCCGATGGCGTCGGCACCGTACAGGCTGGACTGCGGGCCGCGCACGATTTCCACGCGCTCGATCTGTGCCAGCGGCAGATCCTGGTACATCGCCAGGCCGAGGTCGGCGCTGTTGATGCGCACGCCATCGACCAGCACCACGGTATGCGAGGAATTGGTGCCACGCAGGAACAGCGAGCTCTGCTTGCCCAGTCCACCGGCATTGGTCAGGTTGATGCCGGCGCGGCCCTGCAGCAGTTCCTGCAGTGAGGTGGCCTGGCTGGATTCGATCTGCGCGCGGTCGATCACCTGCGCAGGCGCAATGCTGTCCTGCAGGGCGATCGGAGTACGGGTAGCGGTGACCAGCACCTGGTCGAGGTCGGCGGCGCCATCATCGGCCAGGGCCAATGCAGGAAGTGCGGCCAGCACGGCCAGGGACAGCATTCGGGACTGCAGTTTCATCGGGGGACTCCAGGTGCCGCGCACGCCCGCGCAGCGAAGGGGAGGAGTCACAACAGGCAGGCACGCGCCGATGCCGCGGCCATCGCCACAGACATCCAGCGCCATGCCCACCGCATCGCGACCTGAGGCTTCCGGGCCGGTCTCCGGGCTCGCCGCCGGGTGGCCCGAGGCCACCGTCCAGGCGCCTTCCCATGCCTGCGGCACAGTGGCGGGTTGCCTGGAATTGACGTGCTTACCGTTGCGGGGGCAGCGCCGGCATGGCGTGTTGTCACGCGTCACCGGCTTCCCGTTTCAACCTGCCGGCAGGGCCGCAGGTCACCTGGAAGTGCGCGCAGTCTACGGCATCGCGGCCGGCCCGTAGCGTCGAACCCGCACGACTGAGCAGGCGCGGATGCACCTGCACGGTGCAGCAGACCTGCGCCAGCGCCTAGAATGCAGCTCGAATTATCGTGGTGCCGTTGCCGATGTCCGTCTGTTTTCCGCTGTTCCCGCGCCGCCCTGACTGGGCACGCGCATGATCCTCGACCTGGTCCGCCATGCCGGCAACGGTCGCGATGAGTTCCTCGATGGCCGCAGCGATCCGCCRCAGCTGGCCCGCCTGCCGCAGGAGCTGGTCGATGCCTATGCCGGGCAGTCGTGGGAACGGGTGATCAGTTCGCCGCGCCTGCGCTCGCTGCATACGGCGATGGCACTGGCCACACCGCGCGCGCTGGATGTTGAGGCCGACGAGGAGTGGGAAGAGCTGGATTTCGGCGACTGGGATGGCCAGTCATTGTTTGATCTGCCGGAAGAGGCGTTGGCCGCGTTCCACGCCGATCCGCACGCGTTTCCGCCGCCGCATGGCGAAAGCTGGGGCCACTTCGAACGGCGCATCGCACGCGCGCTGGATCGCCTGCTGGATGACGACGACCCGCCGCCGACAGTCGTGGTCAGCCACGGCGGCCCGCTGCGCATGGTGCTGTCGCTGGTGTGCGGCCTGCCGATGTCGCTGTGCTGGGCGCTGCGCATCGACCACGGCACGGCATGGCCCGGCGCTACCGATCGCGCATCACAGTGGTGGTGCCGGCCGGTGGCCGGCATTCCCAGCAACGCGGAGGCCTCAATCCTCGTCGGCGCTTTCGGCCGTGCTTTCTTCGCCGTCGTCCTCGGCGTCGAAGCGCTGCTCATGCACCGGGCCCGAGGCCGGACCTGCCGCCTTCAGCGGATGCACGGCAATCCGTGCTTCGTAGTCCTGCACCAGTGCCGTACGCTGCGGTTCGCTCAGTTCCTGCCAGTGGCAGTCCAGCAGCGCACCTTCCAGCGAATACAGCAGGTTGAGGCTGGGCTTGAAGCCGGCACGCTTGACCTTGACGAAGGCACCGACGGCACCGATCGCAACCAGGTCCTCACGGCTGCGCAGGCCCACCTGGCGCAGCCATGCCGCACTCTTCGGGCCGATGTTGCGCAGCTTGACCGCGCTCACGCCAACGCCCCGACGAACACCTCGGCGATGGCTTCCAGACCGGCCTGGTCCTCGGCATCGAAGCGGCCGACGACCGGGCTGTCGATATCGAACACACCGATCAGCTCCCCACCACGGAGCAACGGCACCACCAGTTCCGAGCGCGATGCGGCGTCGCAGGCGATATGGCCGGGGAAGGCGTCCACATCTTCGATCCGCTGGGTGACGCGCTGGCTGGCGGCCGCACCGCACACGCCCTTGTCCAGCGGAATGCGTACGCAGGCCGGCAGGCCCTGGAACGGACCGACCACCAGTTCCTTGCCGTCATACAGGTAGAAGCCCACCCAGTTCAGGTCGGGCAGGGCGTGGTAGACCAGTGCAGCGAGGTTGGCCGCATTGGCGATGCGGTCGGACTCGCCGTAGACCAGGCCACGGGCCTGTTCCAGCAGCTGGGCGTATTGTTCCGGCTTGCTGCCGGTGAGCGAGGCGTTGGCGAACATGGCCGCAGTCTAGCAAGCGCGCCGGGCCAGCGATAATGGGGCTCTGTTGCCCCGCTGGAGCCTGTGATGTCCCTGCCTGCCACGTTGCCGACGGCCCTGTTCGTCACCGGCACCGATACCGAGATCGGCAAGACCGCCGCCAGTACCGCGCTGCTGCACGCGCTGCGCCGGCGCGGCCTGCGCGCGGTGGGCATGAAGCCGGTGGCCAGCGGCAGCCATGACGCGGGGCAGGGGCTGCGCAACGACGACGCGCTGGCATTGCAGGCCGCCAGCCTGCCGGTGCCTGACTACGCCGATCTGAACCCCTACGCATTGCGCCAACCGTTGGCGCCCGAACTGGCGGCCGCAGAAGATGGCGTGCGCATCGAACTGGCCCCGATCGTGGCGGCCTTCGAACGCCTGCGCGCACAGGCCGACGTGGTGGTGGTCGAAGGCGTGGGCGGCTGGCTGGCGCCGTTGTCGGCGCAGCTGGACCAGCTTGACCTGGTACGTGCGCTGCGGCTGCCGGTGGTGCTGGTGGTCGGCATGCGCCTGGGCTGCGTCAACCATGCGCGGTTGACCGCACACTCGCTGCAGGCCAGTGGCGTGGAGTGCCTGGGCTGGATCGGCAACCACATCGATCCGTCGATGCAGCGCCAGGATGAGAATTTCGCGACCTTGCAGCACCTCGAGGTTGCCGGCCAGCGGCCGGCACTACCGTGTTGCCGCCACCAGCTCCCGTGCGATCGCACCCAGCCGTTCCACCGCAGCGATGAAGCGCGCGTCCAGGGTCTGGCAGCACGACAACCGCAGGCAATGCCGGTAGCGCGCGCCACGCGAATACACCTGGCCCGGCATGAACACGATGTCCTCTGCCAATGCGCGCTCGAACAGCTCCCGGGTGTCTACGCCAGGCAGCTCCAGCCACAGCAGGAATCCTCCCTGCGGCTCGGTAGCGCAGGTGCCGGCCGGGAAATGTTCGGCCACCAGCTGCCGCAGGCGACCGACCTGTTCGCGGTACAACCGGCGCATGCGATGCAGGTGGTGCTCGTAGCTGCCTGCTTCCAGGTAGGCCGCCACCGCATCACCGAGCAGCTGCGGTTCGCCGCCGGTGGACTGGAATTTGAGCAGCGCGATGCGTTCGGCGAAGCGGCCGCCATCGAGCCAGCCGATGCGGTAGTCCGGTGCCAGCGTCTTCGAGAATCCACCGACCACCATCACCCAACCGTCGCGGTCGAACGCCTTCAGCAAGGGCGCCGGCGGCTCGCTGAACTGCAGTTCGGCATACACCGCGTCTTCGATCAGCGGCAGCTGGCGTGCGTTGACCAGTTCGGCCAGGCGCTGCTTGTCGGCGATCGGCATCGTGCAGCCCAGCGGGTTGTGCACGGTCGGCATCACCACCAGCGCCGCAAGAGGGGTGTGCTCCAGCAGCGCTTCCAGCGCATCCACGTCCAGGCCGCGCTGCGGATGAGTGGGCAGTTCGATCGGCTGCAGGCCCAGCGTGGTCAGCAGGGGATACAGGTTGAAGTACGAGGGTGCTTCGATGCCGACTGCATCGCCGGGTTGGGTGACCGCGCGCAGTGCCAGTTGCAGTGCTTCCATCGCACCATGGGTCAGCAGCAGGCGTTCGGGGTGGGTATGCAGGCCCATCCGCGGGCCACGCCGCACGATCTGCGCCAGCAGGCGTGGCGAACCATTGGGACGGGCGTAGGTCTCCACGGTCTGCTGGCCATGGCGAAGTACCTGCGCGGTGTGCCGGGCCAGCTGCGCACCCGGGTAGAACTGGCGCCCACGCGGGCCGGCAAAGGCGAGGTCGATCACGCCGGGGCGCCGCTGCGCTTCCAGCACCCGCGCCATCAGCACCTGCTGCAGCGGGGCGGTGGGCGCGGACGGCGCATCACGCAGCGAGCGCTGCGGAACCGACAGTCGCGGCGCGACTTCGAAGCCGGCCTTGGGCCGCGGAATGACCAGGCCGGCGTCTTCCAGCTGACGGTAGGCCGCGATCACCGTGTTCAGGCTGAGCTGGCGCTGCGATGCCATCTGCCGCAGCGATGGCAACCGGCTGCCGACCGGCAGGCGCCCGCCGTGGATGGCTTCAGCCAGCTCGTCCGACAGCCGCTGGTAGCGGGGAGGAATCATCGTGGTGGCGTCTTCTGTATCCATCGACCCGGCCCGCATCTGGTTCTGTACCCATGATGCTGACGAGCCTAGCATGTCGTTGTCGGCCGGGCCTGATCGGGGCCGGGTCGATACTTCCCAAGCGCACGGCCCTGTGGCCGTGCGTCTTTTTCATGCCGTGGTGGCGGCCAGCGGCCGGCCCCACCATGGGGTGTCAGCGCATCGGCACCAACGCGGGATCGCGGCGGTACAACGCCGGGAACTGCTTGCCCAGCGCGGTCAGCTTGGGCGCGTCGTAGTAGCGGATGTACGCGGCCTGCGGGTAGTTGCTCATGTAGTTCTGGTGGTAACTCTCGGCCGGGTAGAAGCGCTGGCCGCTGCTCACCTGGGTCACGATCGGCGCGCGGTAGCTCCCCGCCTGGCCGAGCTGGCCGATGTACGCACGGCTTGCTGCCTGCTGGCGCGCGTCTTCGGCGAAGATCGCCGAGCGGTACTGGCTGCCATGATCGGGCCCCTGGCGGTTGAGCTGGGTCGGGTCGTGCACCACCGAGAAGAACACCTGCATCAACTGTCCATAGCTGACCTGGCGCGGGTCGTAGTCCACCTTCACCGCTTCGGCGTGGCCGGTGCGGCCACCGCTGACGCGTTCATAGCGGGCGTCGGCGGCACTGCCTCCGATGTAACCGGACACCGCGTTGCTCACCCCTTTGACGTGCTGGAACACGCCCTGCACGCCCCAGAAACAACCGCCGGCGAATACCACGCTGGCGTGGCTGGCGTGGCTGGCGTCATCGCGGAACGCCGCATCACCGCTGGGCGCAGGCAGTGCCTGCAGCTGTGCGGTGGGCTCGGCCGGGGCGGCGATCGCGCTGTGGTCCACCAGCAGCACACCCGCGACCAGCGCGGTGGCGACCAGGCCGGCGACGCCGGCGGCAATGCCCTGTTCGAAGGAGAGTTTCATCGTGTGCTCCCGGTTCAACCGAAGGTGAAGGCGTAGGCCTGCACGCCTGCGTCGAGGAATTCGATCTCGAAACGATGCGGACCGATCGTGCCGCGCTGGCGGATCAGCTGGTACAGGCGGTGCTCGTTGACGGTGCCGGTGCCATCGGCGACCACGTCGGCGCCGGCATCGGCCGCAGGCAGTGGCTTGCCATCGAGCAGCACGCGGAAGCGCACCGGCTTGCCGTCCTCGCCCGGTGCCAGCACCAGATGCAGGTCGCGGGCGTGGAACTGGAACGCGATGCGGCCGCCGGCCTGCTGCAGTTGTGCAGCCTCATCGTTGACCCGCCACTGTCCGGACAGGCCCCATTGGTTCAGCGCCAGGGTGGACGGCAGCGTGTAGCCGAATGCTGCGTCGGCGCGCTGCCCGCCCGGCGAGGCGAACTGCTCGGCACGTGCGTGGCCCAGGTAGGTTTCCGGCGAGCGCAGGTTGCCCATGTCGGCCTGCGTGGCCACGCCCTGCAGGTCAGCCGCGGCCGGATCAGCAGGCGGCGGCAGCTCGGTCTGCCCGGCTTCCACCAGCAGGCGGCGGATCACCTGTTCGGAGTGCGCGTAGTTGCCCTCGCCGAACTGATGCCCGCGGATGTTGCCCTGCGCATCGACGAAGTAGTGCGCCGGCCAGTAGCGGTTGTTGAACGCGCGCCAGATCGCATACTGGTTGTCGAGTGCGACCGGGTACTCGACCTTCAGCTGCTGCACGGCCTTCATCACGTTGCGCGGGTCGCGCTCGAACGCGAATTCCGGGGTGTGCACGCCGATCACCACCAGGCCATGGTCGCGGTAGCGCTGCGCCCATTCGTGCACGAACGGCATCGCACGCAGGCAGTTGATGCAGGAATAGGTCCAGAAGTCGATCAGCACGACCTTGCCATGCAGCTGCTCGCGGCTCAGCGGCGGGCTGTTGAGCCACCCGGTGGCGCCGTCCAGCGTGGGTAGCGTTCCTTCCACCGGCAGCGGCGCGCCTGCCTGGCCGGCTGCCATCATCATCATCGGTGGTGCTGCCGGCTGCGTGCCGGGCACGGCATCGAGCAGGCCCTGTTCGATGCGTGCGGTACTGACCGCGGACAGGCGGGTCAGCAGGCCGGTGTCCCAGCCCAGGCCGATCGCCACCACCGCCAGCAGCGCGGCCACGCCGAGCACCCGGCGCACCACATTGCCCAGGCCGAGCCGGGCCTGCAGTGCGCGGAACACACGGCCGCCCACCCACACCGCCAGCGCCAGTGCGGTGACGGCGCCCAGCGCGTAGGCCAGCAACAGCGAACTGGTGCCGACACTGGCGCCGTTCAGGGCGGCACCGGTCAGCACCAGGCCGAGAATCGGACCGGCGCAGGGGGCCCACAGCAGGCCAGTGGCGATGCCGATCAGCAGCGAGGTCCAGGCGCCGCCACGGCCGGCCGCATCCGCGGCGTCGGCACGTGCGCTCAGGCGCGCGCCGATGCGCTGGAACGGCGCCAGCAGGTGGTCGGCCAGGGTCGGCCACAGCAGCGCGATGGCGAACACCGCCATCAGTACCAATGCCACCCAGCGGCCGACCTGGTTGGCCTGCGCCACCCACTGGCTGCCGACCGCCGCCAGACTGGCGACCACGGTGAAGGTCAGTGCCATGCCCAGCAGCAGCGGCAGGGTGCTGCGCAGGGAAGGACGATCAGCGCGTGCGAACACGAACGGCAGCACCGGCAGGATGCACGGGCTGAGCAGGGTCAGCACGCCGCCGAGATAGGCAAGCAGCAACAGCAGCATCATCAGGCTCCAGAAGCAGGGGAAGAACCGACCGGCACGCGCCAGCCGCCAGCGGCGTCCTGTTGCGCAGTCCCGGGCATGAACGCCATCGCGGCGCCGTTCATGCAGTAGCGCAGTCCGGTCGGCCGCGGGCCGTCGTTGAACACATGGCCGAGATGGCCGCCACAGCGGCGGCAATGTGCTTCCACCCGCAACATGCCGAAGGTGGTGTCACGGTCCTCGCCGATGGCGTTGTGCAGCGGCGCCCAGAAGCTGGGCCAGCCGGTGTGGCTTTCGAACTTGGTGGACGAAGAGAACAGCGGCAACGCACAGCCGGCACAGGCGAACGTGCCCTGCCGATGTTCCTTGTTCAGCGGGCTGCTCCAGGGGCGCTCGGTGGCCTGCTGGCGCAGCACGGCGTACTGCGCCGGGCTCAGCAGCCGGCGCCACTCGGCATCGCTGCGGACCACCTCGAACTGTCGCGCAGGCCGTGCCTCGGCAGCGGCCGGGGCCGCGCGGCTGCACGCGCCCAGGCCCAGCAGGCCGGCGGCGGTGACAGCACCGCCCAGGCCCAGCAGATGGCGGCGGGTGAGGGACATGGTGGACTCCGGGAAGGGGCGACGGGGCCATGCTGCGCCCCCTCCGGTCAACGAATCCTCACGCAGGATTCAATTTTTCGTGAGGTATCCACGCCGCTCCCGCGCCACAATGCGGGCAGCCTCCCCACTGGCCCGAAGCTGCCGATGTCCGCCAAACGTGTCCTGATCGTTGAAGACGATGCCCACATCGCCGACCTGCTGCGCATGCACCTGGGGGATGAGGGCTATGAAGTCGCACACGCCGCCAGCGGCGATGCCGGCCTGCGCCTGATCGAACAGGAAGGTCCGTGGGATGCACTGGTACTGGACGTGATGCTGCCGGGCGTGGACGGCCTGCAGGTCTGCCAGCGTGCACGCGCGATGGCGCGCTACGTGCCGATCATCATCATCAGCGCACGTGGCAGCGAAACCCAGCGCATCGTCGGCCTGGAACTGGGCGCGGACGACTACCTGGCCAAGCCGTTCTCGATGCCGGAACTGGTGGCGCGCGTGCGTGCGCTGCTGCGCCGCGCCGAAGCCATGGCACAGAACGCGCGCATCGATGCCGGGGCGATCGAACTCGGGGGGCTGCGGCTGGACCCGGTCGCCCGTACTGCCGCCGTCGATGGCAATGCACTGGAACTGACCCCGCGTGAGTTCGAACTGCTGCTGTTCTTCGCCCGCCACCCGGACCAGGTGTTTGCGCGGATGGAACTGCTCAACCAGGTCTGGGGCTACCAGCACGACGGTTACGAGCACACGGTCAACACCCACATCAACCGCCTGCGCAGCAAGATCGAGACCGACCCGGGCAACCCGCGGCGCCTGCTGACGGTGTGGGGGCGCGGTTACAAACTGGTCGACCCGGCCGGGGCGGCCACATGATCAAGCCGAACCTGTGGCAGAAACTGGCGCTGGTGATGTCGGCGCTGATGCTGACGTGCTGCATGGCGCTGCTGGCCTGGCAGATGCGCACCAATACCCGGCATGAGCAGGAAGTGGTGCAGCGCCTGTCGCTTGGGTTGGCCGAGCACATCGCCCAGCGCAGCGAACTGATGGACACCAGCGGCATGCGCGATGCAGCGGTGCGCGCATTGTTCGGCCAGCTGATGGCGGTCAACCCCAGTGTCGAGGTGTACCTGCTGGATGAGCAGGGTCGCATCCTCGGCCACGATGCGCCCAGCGGCCACCTGGTGCGCAGCCGGGTGGACGTGGCACCGCTGCGACGCCTGCTGTCCGGTGCGCCGCTGCCGATCCTCGGTGACGATCCGCGCAGCACGGATGGTCGCAAGGTGTTCAGTGTCGCGCCGCTGGTGGTGCAGGGGCGGCAGGCGGGTTACGTGTACGTGGTACTGGTGGGCGAACACCGGCAGATGCTGGCCGACGATCTGGCCGCCGGCAGTCAATGGCACACCACGCTCTGGTCGGTGCTGTTGATCGGCGGGCTGGGCCTGCTTGCCGGCCTGGTGGCCTTCTACTGGGTGACCCGGCCCCTGCGCCAGGTCACCCGGCGCATACAGGCCTTCGACATCGACGCACCGACGCCACTGCCCGCGCCGGTACCGCTGCGCGCGGGTGAGCGCGATGAACTGAAGATCCTCGAACATGCCCATTCGCAGATGGCACAGCGGCTGGGCGAGCAGTGGCAGCAGCTTCGCCAGCAGGACCTGCAGCGCCGCGAACTGGTGGCCAACATCTCGCACGACCTGCGCACGCCGTTGTCCTCGCTGCACGGTTACCTCGAAACGCTGGCGCTGAAAGAAGCCACGCTGTCGCCGCAGGAGCGTCGTCGCTATCTCGGTATCGCGCTGGCGCAGAGCGCCAAGGTCGGCCGTCTGGCCCGGGCGTTGTTTGAACTGGCGCGGCTGGAGCACGGTGAAGTGCGGCTGGAGTGGGAAGTGTTCGCGCTGCCGGAACTGCTGCAGGACGTGCTGCAGAAGTTCGAGCTGGCCGCGCAGGCACGTGGGCAGCGCCTGCACGCTGATTTCCCGCCGGGCCTGCCGCTGGTGCGCGCCGACCTGGGTCTTGTGGAGCGCGTGCTGACCAATCTGCTCGACAACGCGCTGCGGCATGCCCCGGACGGGGGCCGTGTGCAGGTGCAGCTGTCGGCGCTGCCCGACAGTGTGCAGGTGGCGGTGCAGGACGATGGCCCCGGGGTGCCGCCGGCGCTGCGTGGGCAACTGTTCCAGGCGCCGGCGGCACTGGGCGCGCGGCGTGGCGAAAACGGCGGGCTCGGCCTGCTGATCGTGCAGCGCATCGTGCAGTTGCATGGCCGCCGTATCGAACTGCGCGACAGCGAACAGGGCGCGCTGTTCGTGTTCGCCTTGCCGCGTGCCGATGCCGAGGCGAACTAGACGTTGTCTGCCGGTGGCGGGACACCGCTTTCCATCGGCAGCAGCAGCCGGATGCAGGCACCGCCGAGCACCGAATCGGCCACTTCCACGTGGCCGCGATGCTTGTCCGCCACCACCTGCACCAGCGCCAGGCCCAGCCCGAAACCCGGGCTGGCCAGGTCCAGCCGCACGTAGGGCTGCAGCACCTGGCTGCGCAGTTCGACGGCGATACCGGGACCGTCGTCCTCCACCTGCAGGCACAGCCATCCCTCGTTGAGCGTGCTGACGATGCGGATCTGCCGGCGCGCATAGCGCAGCGCGTTGCCCAGCAGGTTGCGCAGCGCCAGTTCCAGCATGTGCCGGTTGACGTTGACCAGCCCTGCCGGTGACAGGTCCTGCTGCACCGGTATCGTCAGTGGTGCGAACTGCTCGACCACGCCGCGTACCAGCGCGGCCAGTTGCAGGCGCTGGCGGGTGACCTGATGGCAGCGGCCGAGCGCGGCGTACTCGACACCCGCATCGGTCAGGTGCTGCAACCGGTCGATGTCGATGCGCAGGCCGGACAACGCATCGCGCTGGGCGTTGTCCAGTCCGGTGTCTTCCAGGTCGGCCAGGCCGAAGCGCATGCGTGCCAGCGGTGTGCGTACTTCGTGCGCCACCGCCTGGGCCAGCACGCGCTGGCTGTCCAGCAGCAGCTGCAGCTGTTCGGCCATGTGGTTGAACGCCTTGGCCAATGGCCGCACCAGCGCGGTACCGGCGCGTGGCGCCCGGCTGTCGAGCTGGCCATCGCGCATCCGTCGTGCGGTCTGCGCCAGCTGCGAGACATCGCGCCACAACCGGTAGACCATCACGTACATCGGCAATGCCACCGCCACCATCAGGATCAGCAGGATGATGGCCACGCCGGAGGCTTCGCTGTCCTGCCAGCCTTCTTCGGGCAGGGCCTGGTCCAGCGGCCCCAGGATCAGCGCACTGCTGCTGTTGCCGACGCGCTGCAGGCTGCGCATGCTGTCCAGCTCGATCTGCACGTGTCCGTTGAGCAGGCCCTTGCGCTGTTTCGCCGGCAGTATCGCGGCAGCTTCGGTCAGCGGCATCAGCTGCAGCGGATAGGCGAAATCGCTGTGCAACTGTTGCGCCAGGGCTGGCCACTGCGCCGGCGGCGTTTCGGCGAAGCGATGTTGCAGCATGGCGTGCGGGCCGCGCATTTCCGCCTGCAGGCTGGCCTCGGTGCGGTCTTCCAGCAGCGCATCCCAGGCCCACAGCCCGAGCACGATCAGCAGCAGATGGGCGGTGAGGAAACCGATGCCGTAGCGCAGGAAGTGGAAGGCATGGCCACGCATGGCCGACGACGGATGCTTCATCCCCATGCTGATCGGCTGAACAGGTAACCACGGCCGCGCACGGTCTTGATCCGCTCGGGCTGCTCCGGGTTGTCGCCGAGCTTGCGCCGCAGGCGCGAGATGCGTGCGTCGATCGACCGATCCAGGCCATCGAAGGCGATGCCGCGCAGGCCACGCAGCAGCGCATCGCGGTCGAGGATCTGGCCCGCGTTGCCGGCCAGCAGGAACAGCAGGTCGAACTCGGCGGTGGTCAGCTCCAGCAGGCGGCCCTGCAGGTGCACGTTGCGGGTGGACGGGTCGATGCTCAGTTCACCGAAACGCAGGGCGCCATCGCGTGGCTCGACCCGGCGGTGGCGGCGCAGGTGGGCGCGCAGCCGGGCCAGCAGCACCCGTGGTTCGATCGGCTTGCCGATGTAGTCGTCGGCGCCCAGCTCCAGCCCCAGCACCTGGTCGATGTTGTCGGTGCGGGCGCTCAGCACGCAGATGATCCCGTCATAGTGGGGCCGGATCTGCCGACACACTTCGAAACCATCCTGGCCCGGCAGGCCGATATCGAGCAGGACCAGCGCCGGCTTCTCGCTGAGGATCCGGGCGATCGCGCGCTGGCCGCAGCGTTCGTGGGCGACCTGGTAACCGTGGCGCTTCAGGTAGTCGCTGACCATCGTGCCCAGCCGAGCGTCGTCTTCAACCAGTACGATATCCAGCATCTACAAGGCCTCCGGGGTGCTTCCGTACCGCCGTGGCACGAGCGCGGCGATGCTATCCCAGCTGCCGGGCCGCTCGGGTCCAGGGAGCGGGCGCCATTCAGCCGGGGTTGCTGGCGCGCGGGCCGGGCCTCAGGCCGGGCAACGACTTGGCCGCACGGTAGCAATCGTGTTGTTACAAAACGTTACGCAAGCCGCGCCTGCGGTGACGGTCGCTGACAGCGCTACGACTGACGTGGCGCTCGGCGGGGCCGAGCATGGCAGCTCTCCCCATCCGCGTGCCGCCCTCATGCCGTCCGCCTCCTGTCCCGCGCTTTTCCTTGAATGCCCTTGCCATGGAGGCCAGCGATGAGCGGCGTGGTCGGGGCCTGGCTGCCGCCTGCCGACGATGAGCAGCTGCTGCAGCAGCTGGCGCCGATGCTGCGGGCGCTGCAGCAGCGCGGCCGCGGTCGCATCGGGTACTGGACCGATGCCGACGCAGGGCTGGCCCTCGGTCATTGCCGTGCGCCGACCGACATGCCGTTGCAGCCGCTCAGCTCCAGCTGCGGGCGCTACGTGCTGTGCCTGGATGGCCGCATCTACAACCGCGCGGCCCTGCAGTCGCAGCTGCGCGACCTGCCACGCAGCTGCACCGATGCACGCCTGTTGCTGCAGGCCGTCGTCGAGTGGGGCGTGCAGCGTGCGCTGTCGCGCATCGAAGGGGCATTTGCGTTCAGCGTCTGGGACCGCCACGCACATGAGCTCTGGCTGGCGCGCGACCCGGTCGGCGAACGGCCGTTATATTACGGCTGGTACCAGGGCCAGTTCCTGTTCGCTTCGGAGTTGAAGGCGCTGCAGGCCTTTGCCGGATTCGCTCCCAGCATCGACCAGGATGCATTGAGCCTGCTGCTGCGCCATGACTATGTGCCGGCGCCGCACACCATCTATCGCGGCATCCACAAGCTGGTGGCCGGGGCGATGCTGCGCGTGGACCTCAACGATCATGCCGCCGGCGGATCAACGCAGGCCACGCAGGGCGGCCATCGCTACTGGTGCGCGCGCGATGCGATGCAATCCGCGCTGCAGCAGCCGTTGCAGCCGGCGCCCAGCCTGGAGCAGGCCACCGACCAGTTGGAGGTGGTGCTGCAGCAGGCGATCGCCACGCGCGTGCATTCACCCGTGGCCTGCGGTGCATTCCTGTCCGGTGGCACCGATTCGTCGCTGGTGGTGGCGATGATGCAGGCGCAGTCGGCGTTGCCGGTGGAAGCATGGACGGTGGGTTTCGACGACCCCGGTCACGACGAGAGCGACTGGGCCTCGCAGGTGGCCCGGCACCTGGGCGTGCATCACCACCTGCACAGGATGGACAGCCGGCAGGGCCTGGAACTGCTGCAACGCTTGCCGCAGGTCTGGTGCGAACCGTTCGCCGATGCCTCGCAGCTGCCCACCCTGCTGGCCAGCGAGCTGCTCGGCGCGCGCAAGCCGGTGGCGCTGACCGGTGACGGCGGCGATGAGCTGTTCTTCGGCCACCCCAGCTATGGCCGCGCGCTGCGCAATGCGCGCCTGTGCGGTGGCCTGCCGGAATGGGTACGTGATCTTGCACGGCGTGGCAGCAGCCGCTTGAACGTCGAGCGTGGTCGGCTTGGCGGTTGGCGGGCACTGGTGGCCGAGGTGGCCGCCAACGACGTGGAGGGGCATTACCTGCAGCGCGTCACCCGCTGGCGGCAGCCGACCCAGGTGGTACTGGGGGCGCGCGAGCCGGCGACGATCTTCCAGCAGCAGGACACCGCACTGCCGGCGGAAGCGCGCATCCAGCTGCTGGATTTCCGCATGGACCTGGCCGAGGGGATCCTTGCCAAGGTCGACCGTGCCGGCATGGCGGCCGGCGTGGAGACACGCTCGCCGTTGCTGGACATGGAGGTCATACGCCTGGCCTGGCGCCTGCCGCAGCACTTGAAGTACCACGACGGCGAGCACAAGCGGATCCTCAAGCATCTGCTGGCGCGCTACCTGCCCGCGCCGCTGGTCTATCGCCCCAAGCGCGGTTTCGGCCCACCGATGGCACGCTGGCTGGCCGGCCCGCTGCGCGACTGGGCGGAAGCGTTGCTCGACCCGCAGCTGCTGCGCAACCAGGGGTGCTTCGATGCAGTACGCGTGCGCGCGATCTGGGAGGCGTTCCTGCGYGGCGAGCGCAAATGGCATACGCACCTGTGGAACGTGTTGATGTTCCAGGCGTGGTACCAGCACTGGCACGGCAATCGCGGGCGCTGAGCGTGCCTTCGTGGCGCGCGGTTGATCCATTCTGCGCAGCGCAGGGCGGAGGCCCTTGCGTGCGAATGTCCTCCGGCGCCGGCCTGCGGCCACCGCCTCCCCCTTTACTTCGCACGCAAGGGCCTCCGCCCTGCGTGGGGAGATCTTCGGTGGCCTCAGGAAAGCAGCGATCTGCGCGCCTGGTGCCGTAAGCCGAGCCTCGTCGGGGCGGGTAGGGGTCTGGGCAAAGTAAAGGAGGAGGTGACGGCCAACGGCCGGCGCCGGGGGACATTTGCCCAAACCTCTACCTGCCCCGGCGGGGCCCTCCAGCTCGCATAGACCCGGACGAAGGAGCGCTCTGGAATCCAGACGCCAGGCAAAAAAAGACCCGGCAGAGGGAGGGATCTGCCGGGTCCGGATTGCATGGGGGGAGGGACCCATGCAATGAGCGTGGGCGTCGCGCCGGTGGCTGTTGCCTGCCAGTCGCATCCGCCGTGCATTTGTATTGATGCAATGCAGCATACGCCGATCATGCGGCAATGCAACAAAAATCACGAAGGCGCCATCGCTGGCGCCTTGAGGCCTTTCAGATCAATGGGTTGATCAGGCGGCGGGGCCGCGGTAACGGCAGCCCGAGGTGCAGGTTTCGTGCACGGTGATCTCGCTCAATGCCGGCAGGGTGGGCTTGAGCTCGTTCCAGATCCACACGGCCAGGTTTTCGCTGGTCGGGTTCTCCAGGCCGGGGATGTCATTGAGGTAATGGTGGTCCAGGCGGTCGTAGATCGGCTGGAAAGCCGCCTTCACGTCACCGAAATCCATGATCCAGCCGGTCTGCGCGCCCGGCTCGCCCTCGACTTTCAGTTCCACCCGGAAGGAGTGGCCGTGCAGGCGCGCGCACTTGTGCCCCGGCGGCACGTTGGGGAGGCGGTGCGCCGCCTCGAGCATGAAGACTTTGAAGATTTCCATGGCGCGATTGTACGCCGCGGGCGGCCGATCAGCCCGGCTTTGCGTTGCCTTCCCGTGAAGAAATTATTTCCATCCGGATGAAGAGATGATAGTTTCTCTTATATCCGTATGAAGAGATGTTATTGGCCGCACCCCGGCCAGGCATGGATTACTGCGGAACTTACCTCGTCCTTCCACTACCTCCCCCACATCGTCATGCCCCAGCACACCCTGCTCGTGGCGGCCCTGGCCGTCGCTCTGGCCGCGCCTTTGTCTGCCGCCGCCGAAACCCCCGCCGACGCCAGCGGCGAARCCAGCACCCTGGCTGCCGTGCGCGTCACCGGTTCCAACATCAAACGCGCCGATACCGAAGCCTCCAACCCGGTGCAGGTGATCGGCCGCCAGCAGCTGGAACAGACCGGCAAGGCCACCGTGGCCGATGTGCTGCGTTCGATCTCGGCCAACACCGGCAACGCCAGCAACGAGACCACCAACAACGGTTGGGCCTCGGGCTCGGCCGGCATCGGCCTGCGCGGTCTTTCGCAGAAGAACACGCTGGTGCTGCTCAACGGCCGCCGCCTGGCCA
This sequence comes from Stenotrophomonas sp. 05L414_2, assembly GCF_056397905.1. Classification (NCBI taxonomy): domain Bacteria; kingdom Pseudomonadati; phylum Pseudomonadota; class Gammaproteobacteria; order Lysobacterales; family Lysobacteraceae; genus Stenotrophomonas; species Stenotrophomonas sp. 05L414_2. The sequence continues at coordinate 8,815 of NZ_JBFTOJ010000063.1, read as the reverse complement.
ACTACGGCTTCCCGGCCGGCGGCCTGTCGGACACTTTCGTCGATCTCAACGCGCTGCCGCTGGTGGCGGTCGAACGCATCGAAGTGCTCAAGGACGGTGCGTCAGCGGTGTACGGCAGCGATGCGGTGGCCGGCGTGGTCAACATCATCACCCGGCAGAACTTCGAAGGCGCCGAGATCGGCGGCAGCTTCGGCGGCGCCGACCAGGGCGGCCTGCACGAGCAGAACCTGAAGTTCGTCGGTGGCCTGGGCGACATCGACAAGGACGGCTACAACATCCTTTTCAGCCTGCAGGGCTACAACCGCGAGCGACTGGACCAGGATGAGCGCAACCTGACCAAGAGCGGCATCTACAGCGACCAGCCCGGCGGCCGCTGGAACGGCTGGTCGGCCAAGGGTGCACGCTATCTGGTCAATGGCACCTCCGTGCCGATGCTCGATGCCAACGGCAACTGCCCCACCGGCACCACCCGCGTGGCCAGCGCGCCGATCGACGGCCTGGCCGGTGATACCTGCGGCTTCAACCAGGCCCCGTACACCACCCTGATTCCCTCCACCAAGCGCTACCAGGCCTACGCCAACGGCACGTTCCGCCTGGGCGACAACGTCGAAGCGTTCGGCGAAGTGCTGTACAGCCAGATCAAGAGTGCTGCCTGGTTCGGCAGCAGCCCGTTCTTCACCCTGGAAAGCGGTCGCTTCGCACTGAACGCGCAGACCGGTCTGGCCGAGCCGGTGTCGTCCAACCTGCCGGCCAGCAACCCGTACAACCCGTACGGCCGCGCGATCCCGATCGAATACACCTTCTTCGACCTCGGCGGCACCATCAAGACCAACCGGTCCACCGCCTATCGCGGTGTGTTCGGGCTGCGTGGCAACACCGAGAAGTGGGACTGGGAAGTGGCCGCGTTCGGCGCGCGCAGCAGCGAGCGCGAAACCGTCTCCGGCGGCTTCGCCAACCGCTGGGCACTGGCCAATGCACTGGCCACCGGCAGCTACAACCTGTTGAACCCGGCCGCGACGCCGCAGTCGGTGCGCGATTCGATCAACATCGCCACCCTGCGTCCGGCCGAGTCGGTGCTGCAGGGCATTGATGCGAAGATCTCCGGCAGTCTCGGCCACACCTGGGCCGGCGACATCGGGTTCGCCGCCGGTGCCGAATGGCGCCGCGAGAAGCTTGATTCGAACAACCCGTGGCAGATCGATGCCGGCCTGCAGGTGCGCCCGGCAATCGCCGAAGTGCATGGCGAGCGCAAGGTCAGCGCCGCGTACGCCGAGGTCAACGTGCCGCTGGCCTCGACCCTGGAACTGTCCGCCGCCGCCCGCGCCGATCATTACGATGATTTTGGCGACGCGTTCTCGCCCAAGCTCGGCCTGCGCTGGCAGCCGCTGGATTTCCTGCTGGTGCGTGCCTCGGCGTCGAAGGGCTTCCGTGCACCGTCGCTGTCGGAGAACTCCAACAGCACCAGCATCGCCTACGGCAGCGTGGTCGATCCGCGTGATCCGGACGTGCCGGGCTCGCGGCAGAACCCGACCTTCTTCACCGTCGGCAACAGCGACCTGAAGCCGGAGCGCACCAAGAGCGTGAACTTCGGCGTGGTGCTGTCGCCGTGGGCGAACACCAACCTGAGCATCGACTACTACCGTATCCAGCTGGACAACCTGGTCGGTACCAACAACACCCAGACCCTGGTCAACGACAACGTCGCCGGTGCCGTGCAGCGCGATGAGCGCGGCAAGCTGCAGGCGGTCTACAACCGCTACCAGAACCTGAGCGAGCTGAAGACCTCGGGCATCGACGTCGAGCTGCGCCAGCGCATCCCGACCACCGCCTTCGGTGACTTCACCGTGACCTCGGCCTACACCCACGTGCGCGACTACCGGCGCCCGACCGTGGTCGGTGGCCCGCTGGTGGACTATGCCGGCAGCAACCTCGGCGCCACCCTGCCGAAGAACAAGGCCACCACCACCCTGGACTGGAAGTACAGCGACTACACCGCCGCGGTGACCTGGTACTACACCAGTGGCTACGACCAGAAGGCCAGCACCGCTGCCGCTGCGGTGCAGAGCCGCGTCGACGCCTACAACCAGTTCGATCTCTACCTGGGCTACACCGGCATCGAGAACCTGACCGTGTACGCCAAGGTGCAGAACCTGGGTGACAAGACGCCGCCGTACGATGCCTCGTTCCCGGGCATCCGCGCGCCGTACGACTTCAGCCAGTACGACCTGCGTGGCCGCTACTTCACGCTGGGCTTCGACTACCGCTTCTGATCCACCCGCCGCGGCCGGCCACCCTGTGTGGCCGGCCGTGTTGCCATGTTCCAGGGGAGTCACCGTGTCCTTCCACCGCCGTGCCGTTTTCCCGTTGTTGCTCGCCGTCGCCACCGCCGTATCGTTGCCGCCTGCGGTACATGCGCAGAGCGCCTATTTCTTCCCGCAGACCACCGATGCCGCGGCATTCGATACCGCCATTCCCACGCCGGAGCAGTTCCTCGGCTATCCGATCGGCAGCCGCTACACCCGCCATGACCAGCTGGTGGCTTACTTCCAGGAGCTGGCCAAGCACTCGGACAAGATCAGCGTGCGCGAGATCGGCCGCAGCTATGAGGGCCGACCGCTGCTGATCGCCACGGTCACTGCTGCAGGCAACCACGCGCGGCTGGAACAGATCCGCCAGCAGCACGCGACCCTGGCCGACCCGGCGCAGCCGCGCAGCGCTGCCGGTGACAGCCCGGTGGTGGTGTGGCTGGGCTACAGCGTGCACGGCAACGAGACCTCCAGTGGCGAAGCGGCGATGCTGACCGCCTACTACCTGGTGGCCAACCGCAGCGCGGAAACGCAGCAGTGGCTGCAGCAGGCAGTGGTGCTTTTCGACCCGGCGCAGAATCCCGACGGCCGCGATCGCGCCGCCAACTGGCACAACGCCTGGGCGTCCGACCCGGCCTCGGCCGATCCGGCCGACAAGGAACACGTCGAGACGTTCCCGCAGGGCCGTACCAACCACTACTTCACCGATCTCAACCGCGATTGGCTGGCACTGACGCAGCAGGATTCGCGGCCGAAGGTGGCGCAGTTCCACCAGTGGTACCCGAACGTGCAGATCGACTTCCATGAAATGGGCAAGGACAGCACGTACTACTTCGAGCCATCGCCGAAGAGCATGCATAGCCCGTTGATCCCGGCAGCATCGTACGAGTTCAACAAGACCCTGGCCAAGTACCACGCCCAGGCGCTCGATGCGCTGGGTTCGCTGTACTACACCGGTGAGAACTTCGACAATTTCTCGCCCGTGTACGGCTCGACCTATCCGGATTTCCACGGCGCGGTCGGCGTCACCGTGGAGCAGGCCAGCTCGCGCGGTCGCGTGCAGGAATCGGTGAATGGCCTGCTGACGTTCCCGTTCACCATCCGCAACCAGGTTGCCACCGGATTGGGCACGGTGCGCGGTGCGGTGACCGAGCGCAGCGCCCTGTTCGAGCTGCAGAAGAGTTTCTTCCAGAGCGCGCTGAAGCAGGCCGCACAACAGCCGGTGAAGAGCTTCGTGTTCGGCGACGCGCATGATCCGGCATTGACCCGACGCCTGCTGGAACTGCTGTTGCTGCACAGGATTGAAGTGCATGCACTGGACCGCGCTGTCAGCGTAGATGGCCAGCGTTTCGAAGCGGGCAGCGCCTACGTGGTGCCGGTGCAGCAGGCGCAGTTCCGCCTGGTCCATTCGATCTTCGCCGAGACCCCGCCGATCAAGGGCGACGTGTTCTACGGCAGCACCAGTTACGCGATCGCCCCGGCCTACGGCGTGGCTTTTGCCGGCAGCCGCAGCCGCATCGATGGCGGCGCCCGCGTGGTCGAGGTTCCCGCAGTGCAGGGCGGGCTGACCGGCGGTGAAGCGGGCTTCGCCTACGTGATCGACTGGCGCGACTACAACGCGGGCCGCGCACTGGCCGCCCTGCAGGCCAAGGGCTTGTCCACGCGTGCCACCTTCCAGCCGTTCACCGCGGCCACCGCACAAGGTGAGGTGGCCTTTGCCGGGGGCAGCATCGTGGTACCGGTGGCCGGGCAGCCGCTGCAGGGTGTGGCGTTGCAGGAGGCGGTCGCCGCCGCCGCGCGGGCCGCCGGTGTGCAGGTGCATGCGCTGGCCAGCGGTCGCAGCCGCGACGGCATCGACCTTGGCAGTGACGGCGTCAAGGCACTGCGCAAGCCCGCCGTCGCGCTGGTGATGGGCGAGGGCGTGGCAGCCACCGAAATCGGTTCGGCCTGGTTCCTGCTCGACCAGCAGCTGCGCCTGCCGGCCAGCAAGCTGGACCCGCAGCAGCTGGGCAAGGTGTCGCTGGACCGCTACACCACGATCGTGCTGTCCGGCGGCACCTATGCCGGCATCGACGCGACCGCGGTAGCGGCATTGAAGCGCTGGATCCAGGCCGGCGGGTCACTGGTCACCTATGGCAGCGCGTCGAAGTGGGCGATCGAACAGAAACTTGCCGACGGCGAGAAGCTGGGCAAGGACGAGGAAGCAACAGACACCGCGCGCCGCGCCTTCGGTGACCAGCGCGATATCGCCGCGATCGAGCGTGTCAGCGGCAACATCCTCAGCGCCGACGTCGACCCCAGTCATCCTTTGGCGTTCGGCGTGCCGCGCCGGCAACTGGCGATCAACAAGGAGAACACGGTCATCCTGCAGCCGAGCACGAACGGGTTTTCCACGGTGGTGCGGATCGACGACACACCGCGGGTGAACGGTTATCTGTCCGAGCGCAACCGCAGTCGCGTGGCTGGAAGTGCATGGCTGCTGGTGTCAGCGCAGGGGCAGGGCAACGTGATCCTGTTTGCTGATGATCCGGCGCATCGCAAGTACTGGCATGGCACTGATCGGATGCTGATCAACGCGATCTTCTTCGGGAATCTGGTGAATCCGAGTAAAGCGCGGGGTTGAGGCATTACGCGCCGAACTGACGCTGGGATTGGGAGGACGGATGGGCCGCGCAGGACACGCCGCAAGTACGTCCGTGTAGGCTCGTAGGCGCCATCCATGGCGCCTGCGGTCCTGCGCGGCCCATCCGTCCTCCCCAGACAGTTTCCTGCGGGCGCGGATGCATCAAACCCAAGGCGGGAGCAAGGGCAAAAGCAAAAGCTGGAATTCCGGCTTTTGCTTTTGTCTTTGGATTGATCCTTCTTCTCTCGGCTACCCGGCGGGACAAGTAGGCGCTGGAAATGTCTGAAGCGTTGGGGAGCGGGGGCGGTGCAAAACCGCAGGCGCCATGGGCCCGAGGCATGCCCCGGGCGGGTTGGGCAGGACGCCGAACCCCGATCTTGCCGTGTGCGCAGGACAGCGCACACGAGCAAGGCGCCTACGAGCCCCCATGGATGGGTTTACGGCGTGTTTTGCACCGCCCCCGCTCCCCAACGCCCACACAAAACCCACCGCCAGCTTTCAAACCACCCGGCAGCCAGCAACAAAAAAGGGACGACGCGTAAGCGTCGTCCCCCGATAAGCAGCTCCCGCGCAGCGGGAGACGCCATCCCTGTCAGCTGGGATCAGCTGGCGCGACCGCCGCCGCTACCCTGGCCGCGGCCACGGCCGCCACCGCTGTTGTTGCCGCCACCGCGACGCTGGCCCTGACCGGCACCTGCGCCTGCGCGCTGCTGGCCGTTGCCGGCGCCCTCGCGGCGGCCACCGCCGGCCTTCTTCGGGCCTGCATGGGCATGACGCGGCGCATCGCCGTGCGGACGGCGCGCGTGGGTCTTGCGCGGCACGCGCTCGCCGGTATCGGCCTCGGCCTTGCCCGGAGCACTGTTGCCCCAGCGGATCGGCGTCTGCAGCTCGAAGCCCGGCACATCGCGGATGTCCATGTCACGGCCGAGCAGGCGCACGATCGCGCGCAACAGCTTCACTTCATCCTGCGCCACCAGCGAAATCGCTTCACCGGTCGCACCGTTGCGGCCGGTACGGCCAATGCGGTGCACGTAGTCTTCGGCCACCATCGGCAGATCGAAGTTGATCACCTTCGGCAGCTCGTTGATGTCGATGCCGCGCGCGGCGATATCGGTGGCCACCAGCACGGTGACACGGCCAGCCTTGAAGTCGCCGAGCGCACGCAGGCGCTGGCCCTGGCTCTTGTTGCCGTGGATCGCCGCGGTCTTGATGCCGGACTTTTCCAGGAACGCGGCCAGCTTGTCGCTGCCGTGCTTGGTGCGGGCAAACACCAGGGTCTGCTCGCGGCTGTCCTGCGCCAGCAGGTGCAGCAGCAGGTCGCGCTTGCGGCTGCCATCGACCGGATGCACCTTGTGGGTGATGGTCTCGGCGACGGTGTTCTTCGGCGTGACCTGGATCTGTTCCGGGTTGCGCATGAATTCCAGCGCCAACTGGCGGATGTTGTCCTCGAAGGTGGCCGAGAACAGCAGGGTCTGGCGGTTCTGCTTGGGCAGCTTGGCCAGGATGCGCTTGATCGAGGGCAGGAAGCCCATGTCCAGCATSCGGTCGGCTTCGTCCAGCACCAGCAGTTCAATGCCGGACAGGTCGATGCTGCGACGCTCCAGGTGGTCGATCAGGCGGCCCGGGCACGCCACCAGCAGATCCACGCCGCGACGCAGGATGTCCAGCTGGTTGCCCATGCCGACACCGCCGTAGATGCAGGCGCTGGGGATGCGCAGGTACTTGCTGTAACCGCGCAGGCTGTCATGCACCTGGGTGGCCAGTTCGCGGGTCGGTGCCAGGATCAGCGCGCGCGGCTTGCGCGGGCCGGTGCGCACTTCCTGCGAAGCGGTGCCCAGGTGCTGCAGCAGCGGCAGGCCGAACGCGGCGGTCTTGCCGGTACCGGTCTGTGCGCCGGCCAGCAGGTCGCGACCGGCCAGCACCAGCGGGATCGCCTGCTGCTGGATCGGGGTCGGGGTTTCGTAGCCCTGCTCGGCGAGCGCACGCAGCAGGAAGGGCGCAAGGCCCAGGGATTCAAAAGACATCGAGATTGCTCCAAGTACAGTTAACGCCTGTCCGAACGGACAGACGGGGGCAGATCAAACTGATCGGCTGACTCGGAGCGTTCCCGTGAACCGCGCTGCGAGAATTGGGTGCAGCCAACGCGAAGCGCAGGCTGGAATGCGTGACGAACGGCGTCGGAGTGGGGGCGGGCGATGGGGCGAACCCCGGTCGCCGGCGATCCCGGAGGGAAACGGACGGCCGCTGCAGACCCGCATAGTCTAACGGAAGGATGAGACCTGACGCAAAACAGGCTGTTCAGGTTGGGGGTTCGGCAGGGCTGCGCCCTGCACCCGCCGAATCGACGGCAATGGCAACAGCAACAGCAACAGCAACAGCAACAGCAACAGCAACAGCAACAGCAACAGCAACAGCGGGCATACCGTGGGATGGCGGGGTGGGTCCGGTTGCGGGGGACGCCGTAAACCCATCCCTGGGGGCTTGGCCGCGGCATCCATGCCGCGGACACCCCCGCAACCGGACCCACCCCGCCTTCGACAGTTTTCCGCGATCTGTCGAAATGGCAGGGCCTGCTCCTGGTGGGTGTCACCTTGGTCGACACGGTAGATCCACGCCATGCGTGGATGCTCTTCGTTCAATTGTCGAAATATTCGATTTCGTTGGAAATTCATCCACGCATGGCGTGGATCTACCACCGTCATCGGGAAACTGTCGAGGGCGGGGCGGTATGGGGCTGCAGGACCGTTGGCGCCATGGATGGCGCCATCGAGCCCCCATGGATGGGTTTACGGCGTGTCCTGCAGCCCCATACCGCCCCGCCCAACCCACAGAAAACCCAGAGCCGGCTGTTGCAGTTGCTTTCGCGGCTGCCTTGGCCTTGGCCGTTGCCTCTGCACGTGCAGGGTGCAACCCTGCCGCCCCCCTCCTGCGGTAGGGTGAGGCGATGCCGCGCTGCAGCTTGGCTACGCTGCTTATTTGATTACACTTGAAACTTGTTTGCCCACGACTCCGGACACCCACCATGAAGCTTGGTTCCTTGAAGGAAGGCGGCCGCGACGGCACCCTGATCGTCGTCTCGCGTGACCTGCGCCACGGCGTGCGCGCCACCGGCATCGCCGCCACCCTGCAGTTGGCCCTGGAGGACTGGAGCCATCTGGCCCCGCGTCTGAATGCGCTGTATGAGTCGCTCAATGCCGGTGACGCCGATGGCGTGTTCGACTTGGACCCGCAGGCCCTGGCTGCGCCGATGCCGCGCGCCTATGAATTCGTTGATGGCAGCGCCTACCTGCCACACGTCGAGCGCGTACGTCGCGCCCGCGGCGCCGAGGTGCCGGAGAGCTTCTACAGTGATCCGCTGATGTACCAGGCCACCAGCGCCGGTTTCCATGGCCCGCGCGATGCGGTCAAGGTGGTCAGCGAGGACTACGGCATCGACCTGGAAGCGGAGATCGTGGTGATCACCGACGACGTGCCGATGGCCGCCACGCCGGAGCAGGCCGCCGGCCACATCCAGCTGATCGGCCTGGTCAACGACGTCTCGCTGCGCAACCTGATCCCGGGCGAACTGGCCAAGGGCTTCGGCTTCCTGCAGTCCAAGCCGCGCTCGGCGTTGTCGCCGGTGTTCGTCACTCCCGACGAGCTGGGCGCTGCCTGGCAGGACAGCAAGGTGCACCTGCCGCTGCTGACCCACATCAACGGGACGTGGTTCGGTGCGCCGGAAGCGGGTGTCGACATGCAGTTCAACTTCGCCCAGCTGGTCGCGCACGCGGCGAAGACGCGGCCGCTCAGTGCCGGCACCATCGTCGGCTCGGGCACCATCGCCAACGAAGACACCAGCAAGGGGGCTTCGTGCTTCGCCGAACAGCGCGTGGTGGAAACCCTGCGC
>NZ_JBFTOJ010000062.1:0-27365 GCF_056397905.1 Stenotrophomonas sp. 05L414_2 | reverse complement strand
GACCTGCGGCGGCTGCGCGCGCAGCGTGACCAAGGCGATCGAGCTGGTCGACCCGGCGGCGACGGTGTCGGCCGACCCGCCCAGCCGCCGCGTGCAGGTGCAGACCTCGGCCAGCGAAGCGCAGATCATTGCAGCGCTGACCGAAGCGGGTTTCCCGCCGCGCCCGGCCTGATCGCCTGACCCACTGCATGAACGATGCCCGCCCCGTGCAACTGCCGGGGCGGGCATTTTCTTTTCCGTATGTCGTCTTCAGGTCCTGCGCGCGCGCCTGCGTACCGCCCCGGTGGGCGCCGCCACCGGCGCAGCGCCCTCCTCGCCTTCGCCCAGCCGCTGCAGGATCGGGCACTCGGGACGATCATCGCCGGCGCAGCAGCTGATCAGTGATTTCAGCGTATCGGCCATCTGCCGCATGTTCTCGATGCGCTGTTCCAGATCATCGATGTGCTGCTCGGCCAGGCGCTTGACGTCGGCGCTGTGCCGCGAGGTGTCGTTCCACAGGCCCAGCAGGTCGGTGATCTCGGCCACCGAAAAGCCGAGATCACGCGCGCGACGGATGAAACGCAGCCGGTGCACGTCGGCCTGCGAATAGGCGCGATAGCCCGCGCCGGTACGGTCAGCTGGCGGAATCAGGCCGATCTGCTCGTAGTAGCGGATCATCTTGGCCGACACGCTGGATGCCTTCGATGCTTCACCGATGTTCATGCCATCACTCCTTTACTGGGCCGCATGGGACGCCTCGACCATCGGCGCCTGGAAGCGCCGCAGGCGCAGCGCATTGCCGAGCACGAACACACTGGACAGGGCCATGGCACCGGCGGCGAACACCGGCGACAGCAGCACGCCCCATACCGGGTACAGCGCACCCGCCGCGACCGGAATCAACGCGGTGTTGTAGGCGAAGGCCCAGAACAGGTTCTGGCGGATGTTGCCGATGGTCGCCTTCGACAGCGCGATGGCATTGGGCACGCCCTGCAGGTTGCCGGACATCAGCACCACGTCGGCCGATTCCACCGCGACGTCGGTGCCGGTGCCGATGGCCAGGCCCACATCAGCCTCGGCCAGCGCCGGCGCATCGTTGATGCCATCACCGACGAACGCAATCTGCCCGTAGGCCGCCTTCAACCGGCGCACCGCCTCCACCTTGCCTTCGGGCAACACCTCGGCCACCACTTCATCGATGCCGAGCTGGCGGGCGATGGCCTGCGCGGTGGCGGCGTTGTCACCGGTAATCATGGCCACCTTCAGACCCAGCTGGTGCAGGGCGGCAATGGCGGCCGGCGTACTCGGCTTGATCGGATCGGAGACGGCGATGATCGCCGCCAGGCGGCCATCGATGGCGGCATACAGCGGCGACTTTCCTTCGTTGCCGAGGCGGTCGGCCAGCGCAGCGAACATGCCGATGTCCACGCCCAGCGAACGCATGAAGCGATCAGCACCCACTTCCACCCGCGCACCGTCGACGCTGGCACGCACGCCCATGCCGGTCACCGACTCGAAATCAATCATCGGCGGCAACGCGATGCCCTCCTCCGTCGCCGCCTCGACAATGGCGCGGGCGATCGGGTGCTCCGAGCGCGACTCCACCGCCGCCACCCGCGCCAGTACCTGCGCACGATCGAAACCGTCGGCGATTTCCAGATCGGTCAGCAGCGGGCGACCTTCGGTCAAGGTGCCGGTCTTGTCCACCGCCACCACCTTGGCGTCCTTCAACAGCTGCAGCGCCTCGCCCTTGCGGAACAGCACGCCCATCTCGGCGCCACGGCCGGTGCCGACCATGATCGAGGTCGGCGTGGCCAGCCCCATCGCGCATGGGCAGGCGATGATCAGCACGGCCACCGCGTTGACCAGCGCGAAGGTCAGCGCCGGCGACGGCCCGAAGATCAGCCACACCAGGAAGGTGGCCAACGCCGCCAGCATCACCGCCGGCACGAACCACAGCGTCACCTTGTCGACCACGGCCTGGATGGGCAGCTTGGAACCCTGTGCCTGTTCAACCAGACGGATGATCTGCGCCAGCATGGTCTGCCCACCCACCGCGGTCGCACGCAGGGTCAGCGCACCCTTCTGGTTGACGGTGCCGCCAACCACGCTGCTGCCGGCCGACTTCTCCACCGGGATCGGCTCGCCGGTGATCATCGATTCGTCGACGTAGCTGCGACCATCGGTCACCTCACCATCCACCGGCACGCGCTCGCCCGGACGCACTTCCAGCAGATCGCCCAGCAGCACCTCGTTGATCGGGATATCGACGATGCGCCCTTCGCGGCTGACGTGCGCCACCTTGGCCTGCAGGTTGACCAGGCGCTTGATCGCCTCAGAGGTACGGCCTTTCGCGCGCACCTCCAGGAACCGGCCGAGCAGGATCAGCGCGACGRTCACCGCCGCCGCTTCGTAGTAGACATTCACCGTGCCCGCCGGCAGCAGGCGCGGGATGAAGGTGGCCACCACCGAATAACCGAACGCCGCCGCGGTACCCACCGCCACCAGCGAGTTCATGTCAGGCGCCAGGCGCAGCAGCGCCGGGAAGCCCTTCTGGTAGAAACGCCGGCCGGGAATGGCCAGGACCAGCGTGGTCAACACGAACTGCAGGTACCAGCTGGCCTGCATGCCGATCGTGGACATCACCCAATGGTGCATGCCGGGGATCAGGTGCGAGCCCATTTCCAGCACGAACACCGGGGCCGCCAGCACGCTGGCCAGGATCAGGTCGCGCTTCAGCGCCACCCGCTCGGCATCCTTCTTTTCCGCCGCTTCCTCGTCGACCTGGGTACCGCCATCGATCGCGCGCGCCGCATATCCAACCTTGTCGATCGCCGCCACCAGTGCATCGATGCCGGCAACGCCGCGCACGGTCGCACGCTCGGTGGCCAGGTTGACGCTGGCGTGGCTGACGCCCGGTACGGCCAGCAGCGCGCGCTCCACGCGGCCGACGCAGGACGCGCAGGTCATCCCTTCCACGGCCAGTTCGGTGGTCGCGGCGGGTACTTCGTAGCCCACCTTCTCTACTGCCTGGATCAGCGCATCGCGGTCGACCGGACCAGAGGAACGGATGTCTGCGCGCTCGGTGGCCAGGTTGACCGACACGCTGGCGACCCCCTCGACCTTGGCCAGGGCCGCTTCAACGCGGCCAACACAGCTGGCGCAGGTCATGCCTTCGATCGGCAGGCTGATGGTGGAAGCCGTCTCGTGGACGGCTGTGGGGCTGGAGGTGCTCATGGCCTGGTTTCCCTGGTTCCATCTGGAGGATGGTGACCAGCCTAGACCTTGCCACCGTGGGAAGGTCAAATCCACCCCACCCCGCCAACGACCCACCCATCCCGCGCGCGCCCAGTAGAGCCACGCCATGCGTGGCTGCCCGTCAAATCGTGGCTGGCGCCGGGCCATGGCCGGCGCCGCCTTCCCTCAGAACGTGAACACATACTCCAGCGCGAACTCGCGGCCCACCGCGCCCAACAAGCGGGTCGGCGCGAAATCGTAGTCGACCTTGTACGGGTCCTTGTGGTTCCAGCTGGTCGCATTGAACGCGTTGTTCACGTACAGATTGACCTTCATGAACTCGGTCACCTGGTAGCCGACGTTGAAATTCCACGTAATGAACGGCCCGACCCGCCCGTAATAGCGCGCCGTCTGCTCCCCCGCATTCGGGTTCGGATTGGCCGATCCATCCGGGCGCGTGGCGGGTTCCAGGCAGTTCAGCGACGGGCTGTCGCTGGGCACGTAGCCATCGGCGAACGGCAGGCAGCCGCCGGGGTTGTCCAGGCGGTCGGTGCCCCAGTGGTAGCGCACGCCCGGCACCGAGCCGATGCGGTCGGCATACACGTTCGCATTCCAGTTGCCACCCTGCCACGCCAGGCTGGCGCGCAGCTTGCTGCGCAGGTCACGGTCGCGACGCTCAGGGTTCGGATCGTTGGCGTAACGCTGTTCTTTCGTCGAAATCTGGTTGGTGTAGTTCACCCCCAGCTGGAAGCTGCCCCATGCGGCCGTCTCCAGCCGGTAGCGCGCGCTCAGGTCGATGCCGCGCACTTCGCGGCTGGCCAGGTTGAACGGCCCGCGCTCGATCGACACCAGCCGGCCGCTGCTGTCACGGTTCACCCGGGCCAGGATGCCGGCACAGTAAGCCTCACCTGCCGGGTTCGCCCACGGCGTGCCGTCCATGTTCTTGCCGGTCAAGCAGCCGGCCTCGCTGGCCAGCACCTCGTCCGCGCCGACGTCGACGATCATGTCTTCCAGCTTGATCGCCCAGTAGTCAGCGCTCATCGACAGGTTCGGCAGCACGTCCCACACGAAGCCGACCGTCCACGAATCGCCGGTTTCCGAGCGCAGCAGCGGCGTACCCCGGCGGTTCACGTCGAACGCGTACCAGACATCGGTATTGCCCACGCCGCAGTTGTTGACCAGATAAGCGCCGCTCTCGATGCAGCGCAGGCGGTCGTAGGTCAGCACTTCAGAACTGCTGGCCTGGCCCAGCAGGTAGTGCATGTCCGGCGCATGGAAGCTGGTCGCGTAAGAGCCGCGCACCAGCAGCGACTCGAACGGCCGCCATTCCAGGCCGGCGTTCCAGGTGGTTTCCTTCTGGCTGCCGATATCCAGCGCTTCGCCGCCGCCGTCGGCCTTGTAGCTGCCGTACCGGTCGTAGCGTGCCGCCGCGGTAGCGATCAGGCTGTCGGCCAATGGGATCTTGAACTCGACACCGGCCGAGTAGCGGGTACGCTCGCCACCGCCGCGATCAACGTTCTGCAGATCGAAATCGATGCCCGCGCGCGGGTCCGGGCTGAGGTGATAGCCCTGCTTGGCCACTTCGGCCACCGCGGCGAACGAGATCGGCCCGGCCCAGCCCTGGAACAGTTCACCGGTGATGTCGGCCGAGGCCTGGTTGACGTAGGACGATGCCCGGTTCTTCGCTACCGTGCCCATCTGCCAGTACTGGTCCGGGGTGATCGGGTTCCACCAGCGCGACTCGTTCAAGGCGTAGATCGCCTCGCCATCGCCGGTGGTGCCCAGCCGTGGGCCGAGGAAGAAGTCGTACGACTTCTGCTCGTCGACCACGTTCTGCCGCTCCTCGACGCGGTAGTAGGAACGGCCGACCGTGGCGCTCCAATCGAAGCGATCGGCCAGGCGCCCGCGCAGGCCTGCGCTGATATCCCACGACAACTCGCGGTTGGTATTTCGCAGCGTGTCCAGGCCACCGACTTCGTTCGGGGTGAACTGGCGCACGCCGAGCACCGGGCGATTGCGGTTGGCATCCCAGTAGTAACCGTTGGCATCGTCGATCAGCGACACGCTCGGCGGATTGGTGCCCCAGATCGCTTCGGAACGGTATACCGCCAGGTTGCTCCAGGCCTGCAGATCGTTGCCGAAATCGAAGGTGGCATACAGGTTGCCCGACAGGTTCTCCGAGCCTCCGGTCAACAGCCAGTTGGCGTAGTCGGCGCTCATGCCGCAGAGGCGGCCGGTGTTGCTCACCGTATTGGCGTTGTAGTTGTAGACCAAGCGGTCGGCGGTGTAGTACTCGCCAGCGAATTTCTCGCAGGTGCCGTCGGGCGGCGCCAGGCGCTGGCCGTTGCTGGGGTCGATCAACGCCAGGCCAGCGGTGGGACGGAAGCCGACCTTGCGCTGCTCCATGTTCCAGGACGGGTACAGCGCATCGTCGGCGTCGTCCATCTGCGGCCGGTCACGGCCGAACAGCGGATCGCGCTTGGTGTACTGCAGAGCGTAGGTCACGCTCCAGTTGTCGCCGGTCTTGCCGCCCGCCCAGGACAGATCCCAGGTGTCACGCCCGCCTTCGGTGGAGGTACCGCCGCGCACGCGCACTTCGTCGCCGTCGTAGTTGGTCTTGAGGATGACATTGACCACGCCGGCGATGGCGTCTGAACCGTAGATCGCCGAGGCGCCGCCAGTCAGCACTTCGATGCGTTCGACCGCCGCCGCCGGAATGTTGCTGTAGTTGGAGAAATTGGTCTCGCCGCCATAGGGCAGCGGATAGTCGGCCACGCGGCGGCCATTGACCAGCAGCAGGCTGCGGTTGGGGCCCATGCCGCGCAGGTTCAGGCCACTCGCGTTGGGGGTGTGTGAGCCCCACTGCGATGCCGCCTCGACCGTGCCGGTCGCCTCGGTCAGGGTCTTCAGAGCGTCGTATACGGTGACGAAGCCTTCCTTCTGGATCTGTGCGGCGCTGATCACGTTGACCGGGGCCGGGCCCTCGACGCTGGCACGCTTGATGCGCGAACCGGTGACGGTGACCGCATCAAGATCCTTGGTGGGCGACGGGGCCGCTTCCTGTGCGCCAGCGGCGAACGGCAGCAGGGCCAGGGCGAGGGCGTGGGACAGCAGATGACGGCGGTTGCGGACGGACTGAGCCATGGGTGGTTGCTCTTGGATGGTGGACGCGCGGTCGGATGGCGATCCCGGGCGTTGAATCGATCCATCTCGATTCGACCGCCCTCCCCTGTGGATCGATCCAAACTAAAGCACAGCTGAACCACGCCCAGCATGCGGCGACGCAGCATCCAGCGGACGCGCGTGGTTATCGCCGAAGGAAATCCAAGCGAATCAATTGGTTGCACGACATCTTTATGGAAGCGGCACAGATGCCGATGACACGATCACGACAGTCGCGCGCAGAACGGTTTTGTCCGTGGGGAACTGGTAGCCGGGTCGGATCCTCTCGCAGAGGCGCTCTGACCGGATAGCGTCTGGTCGGGGTCGGAGCCCTTCAGCGAAGGGATCCGACCCCTGCGGCGCTCAGCCGTCCAGCGCCTTCCGCAGCGCACTCACCGTGGCGGTGTCTGTCTGGCTCCAGTCCGGGTCCAGCCCGCGCAGGGCCGGGTTCTGGAACTGCATGGCCGAACGTCGTTTCCCCTTGGCCGAGGCATGCAGCTCGAGACAGCCGGTCTGCCGCGCCACGGCGGCGATGTTGCCCGGGCCCAGCCCTGCGCCGGCCATGACGCTGATCCTGCCGGCCGCCTGCGCGACCAGCGCGGCCAGTACATCGGCACCGGCGTCTGCGCTGGCCTGGCCGCCGGACGTCAGCACCCGCTGGCAGCCCAGCCCGATCACCTGCTCCAGCGCCGCCGGCAGATCGCGCGCGGCATCGAAGGCACGGTGGAAGGTCACCTGCAACGGGCCGGCCGCGCGCAGCAGGTCGCGGCACAGCGGCAGGTCGATATCGCCCTGCGCATCCAGCGCACCGATCACCACGCCATCGCAGCCCAGCGCGCGGCACTGGGTGATGTCGCGCAGCATCAGCTCGGTTTCCAGCGCGTCGTAGTGGAAATCCCCCGGACGCGGCCGCACCAGCACGAACAACGGAATCTGCAGCCGCTCGCGGGCGATGGCGATGCTGGCAAACGACGGCGTGGTACCGCCTTCGGCAAGGTTGTCGAACAGTTCGATGCGATCTGCGCCACCGGCCTGCGCGGCCAACGCCGAAGCCACCGAATTGCTGGCGATCTCCAGCGTCAGGCGTGCGCTCACGCCTGCGTGCTCGTATAGATCGACGGTGAGTCGCGTAGGTCATCCTGGCGCTGCGCATCGCACACCGCGTAGACGAAGCCGCGATGCAGTGCATAGGCACCCACCTCGCCCTGCTTGTTCATGGCAAGGAAGCAGACCTGCAGCGTGCGGCTGGCTTCGGGTCGCTTGCGCACCACCCGGTCGATCGCTTCGCGACAGGCCTGTGCCGGCGAACGGCCCTGGCGCATCAGCTCGACCACCAGGAACGAGGCCGCGTTGCGGATCATTTCTTCGCCCACACCCGAGGCGGTGGCCGCGCCCACGTCGTTGTCCACGTAAAGGCCGGCGCCGATGATCGGGCTGTCGCCGACCCGGCCGTGCAGTTTCCAGGCCATGCCGCTGGTGGTGCAGGCACCGGCCAGGTTGCCCTTGGCGTCCAGTGCCAGCATGCCGATGGTGTCGTGGTTATCGCTGTTGCCGGGAAGACCGCGGCGCTCGGC
The DNA here is from genome assembly GCF_056397905.1 of Stenotrophomonas sp. 05L414_2. NCBI lineage: Bacteria > Pseudomonadati > Pseudomonadota > Gammaproteobacteria > Lysobacterales > Lysobacteraceae > Stenotrophomonas > Stenotrophomonas sp. 05L414_2. Next base: position 19,413 of record NZ_JBFTOJ010000062.1, on the reverse strand, counting down.
ATTGATCTGCGGCGCGTACTTTTCGGTCTTCAGCCACTCACGCCAGGCCGCTTCGGCCTTCGGCGTCAGCAGGTGCTGGCGCTGGAAGCCCTGCTGCACGGCGAACTGCTGGGCGCCCTCGCCCACCAGCAGCACATGCGGGCTGTTCTCCATCACCCTGCGGGCCACCGACACCGGGTGCAGGATGTCGACCAGCGCAGCAACCGCGCCACAGCGGCCGTCACCATCCATGATGCTGGCGTCCAGGCTCAGCACGCCGTCGCGGTCCGGGTTGCCACAATGGCCGACGGTGGGATTGCACAGCTCGCTTTCGGCCCAGCGTGCACCGGCTTCCACCGCATCCAGCGCACTGCCGCCCTGCGCCAGTACCTTCCACGCGGCCTGGTTGGCCGGCACGCCGAAGTCCCAGGTCGAGACCACCTTGGCGCCACCGTGCGTACGCGCCTTCACCGCCGGCAACGCTGCCACGCCTGCGGCCAGTGCACCGGCCTGCAAAAACTGCCTGCGATCCACCATCTTCGCCTCCGTCTGCATGCTGCGCCCGCCGGCCCGATGCCGGCAGCGCCGATCAATCGTGCGCGGGGGTCCGCGCTGCGTGCCAGGCTGCGGCACCGAGCACACCCAGCTGGCCATGTTCGACCCGCCACACCGGCACCTGGCGCAGCACGTCGGTCAGCACCCCCTTGTTGAGGAAGCGCTCACGGAAACGGCCGTCGGCCAGGAAGTCCTGCACATGGGTGGAAATGCCGCCGGCCAGGTACACCGAGCGCGCGCCCACGGCGATCGCCGCGTCGCCGGCCAGGCTGCCCAGCCAGGCGCAGAACACCTGCAGGGTTTCCACTGCCAGCGCGTCGTCGCCTTGCCGCGCAGCCGCGATCAGCGCTTCGGTGCTGGTCCATTGCGGAGCCACGCCGCGCAGTTCGCACAGGCAGGGATACAAGTTCATCAGGCCGCTGCCGGACAGCACGCGTTCGTTGTCCACATGCGGCCAGCGCTGCAGCAGCTGGCCCAGCACATGCAGTTCCAGCGCATTGCCGGCGCCCAACGCAGCGTGTCCGATCTCGCTGGCCAGCACCGGGCGCTCGCCATCGGCGAAGCGCAACGCGGCGCCCAGGCCGGTGCCCGGCCCCAGCACCAGTGCCGGGAAGGTCTTGGCCGGATCGGCATCGCCATTCAGCGGCACCAGCGTGTCGGCCTGCAGGTAGGGAATGGCCAACGCCACTGCTTCGAAATCATTGATCAGCTGCAGGTCGGGCAGGCCCGACTCGCGGCGCGTCGCCGACAACGACACCGTCCACGGCAGATTGGCATTGATCAGGGTATCGCCGTCGAGCAGGCCGGCGATGGCGACCACCGCACTGGCCATCGGCTGGCCGAGACTGGCGGTGAAATCGGCCAGGATCGCCGCCAGGCTGGGGTGGTCGGCGCAGGCGTAGGTGCGGTAGCTGCCCAGCCGCGGCGCCTGCCCCGGCAGGGTCTCAGCCAACGCAAGACGAGCGAAGGTACCGCCGACATCGGCGACGACCAGGCTGCGGGGGACGCCGCTGCGGGCGGACTCGGATGGCGCCGGGGACACTGCTGCAACGTTCACGCTGGCCTGCTTGGATCGATTGAATCGTGCCGATTCTCAGGCATCGGACGGCCTTTGCCTAGCGCGACGACAGCGCCGCCCGGGTCACATGCCTTCCTGCTCGGCCACCTGCACACCGTCCACCAGCACCCGCAGGCGCTGCGGGCGGAACCCGGCGAACAGCAGCGGCCGGGTCCGCTCCACCAGCACTTCATGGCCGGCGATATGGCGCTGCCACGACTGTACCAGCGAGAACGAGAAGTGCGTGCCCGGATGCAGCGGATGCTGCACCCAGACCTTCTCGCTGGCGCTCTGCAGCATCATCGCGCCGGTGAACCAGTGGCGGCTGAGGGTGACCGGGGTGGTGCCGGCCATGAAGCGGATATCCATGCTGCGTCCTTTCGTGATGGAAGTTGGTGATGGCAGCCCGGCCCGCGCTCAGGGCTGCGCGGTCTGCAGGCTGTAGCTGGTGCTGGCGGTGAACACCGCACCATCGGGCTGGGTGGAGCGCACCTCGACCTTGTGGCTGCCCACGGCCAGGTCGGTCGGCAACGCGCCACGCCACAGGTGCGGCGAGGCGGTGGCTTCCGGCGAACGGTCGTAGCCGCGCAGCGTGGAAGCCAGGTCGTCGGCCACGTTCTCCACCAGCAGGCGCGGATCAGGCTGGCTGACCTGCTTCATCGGCTGCCAGGCGCCGCCATCGACGCGGTACTCGACCACGCTGGCGTCCTCGCCCATGTACACGTTGGCATAGATGCCCCACGCCGGGTACGCGCCCTTGCGCAGCACCTTCGGTGCATGCAGGCCGATCTGCTCGCTGGCGGCCGCACCGGCCACCCGGTACTGCAGGCGATAGCTGCCGTTGCCGGCCACGTCCAGCAACGCATAGCCCTTCGGCGTGCCGTCGCTCATGGTGCTGTCCGGTACGCCGGCGGCATTCTTCACGCCCGACCAGAACGCACCGCAGTTGGCACCGACGTTGTACTCGTGCAGCGGCCTGGCGCCCTGCCAGCCGTCGGCTTTACCGTGATAGACGTGCTGCTGGGTGTGGCTGTGGCCACTGAGCACCAGCACGTTGCGGAAGTCCTTCAGCAGGTCGAACAGGCGCTGGCGGTCGGCATGGCGGAAGGTCTCGCGCCCCGGTGCCGCATCGAACAGCGGGATGTGCATGCCCAGCACCAGCAGGCGGTCCTTGTGCAGGCCCTTCAGGTAGGCAGCGAGGAAAGCGAACTGATCCTCGCGCAGRCCACCCACATACCTGGGCTTGGCGTTGGGGTCGTACACCACGTCGTCGAGGAACACGAAACTGGCGCCCCCCTCTTCCACTGCATAGGTATCGGGGCCGTAGATGTTGCGCCAGCTGTCCAGCGAATGCGCATCATTGGCCGCGTCGACATCCAGGTCGTGGTTGCCGGGTACGTGGAACMACGGCACGCCAAGTTCGGTGGTGACCTTGTTGATCGCCGGGTACAGGGTCAGGTCGTCGTTGACGATGTCACCCAGGGTGGTGCCCAGGCGGGCCTTGGTCTGGCCCACCAGCGGCGCCACGATGGACTGCCGGTAGTAGCCGATGTCCTGCAGGCTGGCGGTCTGCGAGTCGGTGAACACCAGCATCTGGAAACCACGGCGGCTGTCATGCCGGTCGTTCTGCAGGGCGAAGTCCCAGTTGCGGGCAACGTCACTGGTCGCGGCGATGCCACCGTACTTCAGCGCCGGAGAACCATTCGGCCGGTAGTGCCGCCAGAACGACGGCAGGCCGTCGGCGGCCTTCGGGAAGGAATAGGCATCGGGCTTGATCACGAAGACCGTCTGCCCGTCACGCACCGGCAGGCTGTAGCTGCCGTCGGCGGCGGTCTTGACGATGGTTTCGCCGTTGGACACCTGCACGCCGGCCAGGCCCGGATCGGTCGCACCGCGGCCCGGCTTGCCGTCACGCTCCAGATAGACCTTGCCGCTGACCACGGTATCGGCGGCCCAGGCCGGCGAGGTCAGCAACAGGCAGCACAGCCAGGCGGCAGGCAGTTTCATGGGGGCGGTCCGGGAAAAAGAGACCGCCTATTGTAGATTCCGGCGATGACATCGCGCACGCGATTGCCGCTTTTCCTGTCGTGCCGGCCGCTGGCCGGCATTCCACCAGGCGTCCCTTGATCATCGGGTTGCCGGCCAGCGGCCGGCGCTACCGCACCTCTAACGATGGCGCTTTTCCAGCACGTCGCGGGCATCTTCCAGCGACAGCCCGCGCGCGCGCAGCAGCACCAGCAGGTGGTACAGCAGGTCCGACGCCTCGCCCAGCAAGGCCTCATCGTCCTGCGCCACCGCGGCCAGCGCCGTCTCCACGCCTTCCTCGCCCACCTTCTGCGCGATGCGGCGGATGCCGCCTTCGAACAGGGACGTCGTATAGCTGCCGGAGGGGCGCAGCGCCTCACGCACGGCGACCAGCTGGTCCAGGCCACCGAGGAAGTCCTTCGGTGCGCCGTCGAAGCAGCTTTCCGCGCCGGTGTGGCAGGTCGGACCTGCCGGGCGCGCCAGCACCAGCAGCGTATCGGCATCGCAATCGACGCTGATCGACTGCACCGCCAGCACATTGCCGGACTGCTCGCCCTTGGTCCAAAGACGCTGCTTGCTGCGGCTGAAGAAGGTCATGTGGCCGATGGCCAGCGTCGCTGCCAGCGACTCGGCGCTGACGTAACCCAGCATCAGCACCTGCAGGGTGTCGGCGTCCTGCACAACGGCCGGCAGCAGCCCATCGCCCTTGTCCCAGTCCAGCGTTTCCAGCGCCTGCGGCGACGGCCGCACATCAATAGACATCCCGCACCTCGATCTGCTGCTCGCGCAGGTAGCGCTTCAAGTCGGGAATGGCGATGGCGCCACTGTGGAATACGCTGGCCGCCAGCGCACCGTCAACGTCGGCCTGGTCAAAGGCCTGGGCGAAGTGCTCCATCGTACCCGCACCGCCCGATGCGATGAGGGGCACCTGGCACAGCGCACGTGCCTGGCGCAGCTGCTCGACGTCATAGCCACGGCGCACGCCATCGCTGTCCATGCAGTTCAGCACGATCTCGCCGGCACCCCGGCGCTGCGCCTCGACGATCCAGTCCAGCGTGCGCAGCGGCACTGCCTGGGTTTTGTCCGGGTCGCCGCTGAAACGGCGCACGCGCCACTGGCCGTCGTCCTCGCGTACCGAGTCGACACCGACCACCACGCACTGCACGCCGAATTCTTCGGCCAGTTCGCTGATCAGTTCCGGGCGGCCCAGCGCGGGCGAGTTGATCGAGATCTTGTCCGCACCGGCGAACAGCACACGACGCGCGGTCTCCACGCTGTCGATGCCGCCGGCCACGCAGAACGGGATATCGATCAGGCGCGCGATGCGCTCGATCCAGGCCACGTCCACCGACCGTGCCTCCGGGCTGGCGCCGATGTCATAGAACACCAGCTCGTCGGCACCCTGGTCGCGATAGCGCTGCGCCAGTTCAGCGATGTCCCCCATGTCGACGTGATCGCGGAAACGCACGCCCTTGACCACGCGGCCATCGCGCACGTCCAGGCACGGAATGATCCGGCGGCTCAGCATGCCAGCGCCTCCGCCAGGTCCATGCGCTGTTCCAGCAATGCCTTGCCGAGGATCGCGCCGCCACAACCGGCGGCCTGTGCCGCAGCCACGTCGGCCACATCGCGGATACCGCCTGACGCCTGTACCGCCACGCCCGGCAGCAACGCTGCGAGGTGCTGGTACAGGCTGATGTTGGGCCCGGCGAGCATGCCATCGCGGGCGATGTCGGTGCACAACAGGTGACGCATGCCGGCCTGTGCATAGCGTTCGGCCAGCGCATCCAGGGTCACCCCCGCGTTCTCGGTCCAGCCATGCACCGGCAGCTGCCATTGCCCCTGCGCGTCCTGCCGTGCATCGAGGGCGATGGTCAGCCGCTCCGGGCCGAACTCGCCCAGCCAGCCGATCACCTGCGCCGGCTCGCGCACCGCCAGTGAGCCGATCACCACGCGGCTGGCGCCGGCATCGAGGATGCGTGCCACGTCGTCACGGCCACGCACGCCGCCACCGGTCTGCACCTGCAGCGGGGTCTGCGCACGGATCGCGGCCAACAGCGGCGCCAACGTGTAGCCACCGGCACGTGCGGCATCCAGATCGACCAGGTGCATCCACTGTGCGCCCTGCGTGGCGAATGCCTGCGCACGCGGCAGCGGGTCGTCGCCATAGTGGGTTTCCTGCGCGTAGTCGCCCTGGCGCAGCCGCACGACGCGGCCGTCGCGGATATCCAGTGCGGGGTAGACGATGAAACTCATGCAGCGGTGCCCTCGAGGAAATTGCGCAGCATCAGMGAACCGGTATCGCCGGACCGCTCGGGATGGAACTGGGCGCCGAAGTAGCGGCCCTGCTCGACCACGGCGGTGAACAGGCCGCCGTGATCACAGGCGGCGACGGTATGGCTGTTCAGCGGCGCGGCATAGCTGTGCACGAAGTACGCACTGGCGCGCTCGGGAACCCCCTGCAGCAGCAGCGACGGGCGCAGCGGCAGCAGCCGGTTCCAGCCCATGTGCGGCACGCGGATGCCACAGGCCGGCACCAGCTTGCGCACCACGCCGGGGATCAATCCCAGCGTATCCACGCCGGCCTCTTCGGAGCGGTCAAACAACAGCTGCATGCCCAGGCAGATGCCCATCAAGGGCACCTGCAGCTGGCGCAGCGGCTCGACCAAACCCTGCGCATGCAGGCGCTGCATGCCGGGGCCGGCCGCGCCGACGCCGGGCAGGATCACCCGTTGCGCGCCGGCCAGGCCTTCGGCATCGCGGACCAGCTTCACCGTCGCACCGAGCCGTTCCAATGCGTAGCGCACCGAACCCAGGTTGGCACCGCCGGCATCGATCAGTACGACCTCGCTCACAGCGCCCCCTTGGTGGTCGGCAAGGCGGTGCCCTGCCGCGCCAGTGCCGGCCGCAGTGCACGTGCCAGGGCCTTGAAGCAGGCTTCAACCTTATGGTGGTCGTTGTCGCCACGCACCTGCAGGTTGAGGTTCAGCCCGCTGGCATCGCACAGCGAACGGAAGAAGTGCGGGACCAGCTCGGTCGGCATGTCGCCCACGCGCTCGCGCTTGAACTCGCCTTCAAACACGAAATACGGGCGGCCACTGAAATCCAGCGCAGCGCTGGCCAGGGTTTCATCCATCGGCAGGGTGAAGCCGTAACGGCCGATGCCGCGCTTGTCGCCCAGCGCCTCGCGCAGGGCCTGGCCCAGTGCAAGGCCGGTGTCTTCGATGGTGTGGTGCTCGTCGATGTGCAGGTCGCCCTCGGCGCGGATGTCCAGGGCGAAACCGCCGTGCTTGCCGATCTGCTCCAGCATGTGGTCGAAGAACGGCAGGCCGGTGTGGATGTGCGCATCGCCGGCACGATCCAGATCCAGCTCGACGCGGATCTTCGTCTCCTTGGTATTGCGCTGGACCACCGCCGTGCGTGGTGCATCGGCCAGTGCGTGGGCGATGCCCGGCCAGTCCCACTSSCCGCCGAACTGTTCGGTGCGCAGCTGGAAACCACGGATGTTGAGGTTGTCGGCGAACTGCAGGTCGGTGATGCGGTCGCCCACCATGCCCGAGCGCGCCCAGTCGATGCTGCGGTCCTGCAGGTAGGCCGTCATCAGGCCGATGCCCGGCTTGCGAGTCGGCGCGTTGTCGTGCGGCCAGCTGCAGTCGACCAGCACGTCACGGAAAACGATGCCCTGGCTTTCGAAGATCTGCAGCATCAGGTCATTCGGGCCATCGAAGCTGGCGCGCGGGTAGCTCTCGCTGCCCAGACCGTCCTGGTTGGTGACGATCACGAACTGGTAGCCGGCATCGCGCAGCTTCAGCAGCGCCGGGATCACCTGCGGCACGAAGCGCAGCTTCTCGTAGGCGTCGATCTGGAAATCCGCCGGCTCCTCGATGAGGGTGCCGTCGCGGTCGATGAACAGGATCGGCGTCATGCCGCGGCCCTCCGTGCCGACAGGGCCGCAAGCACGCGGTCGTTCTCTTCGGGGCTGCCGATGCTGATACGCAGTGCGTCACCCAGCTGCGGTGCGGCGCGCTGGTCGCGCACCACCACGCCGGCAGCAAGCAGCGCGTCGAACGCCGCCTGCGCATCGGCAAAGCGGACCAGCAGGAAGTTGCCGGCCGAGGCGTATACCCGGCCGATGCCAGGCAGGCCCTGCAGGCTGTGGTGCAGGCGCTCGCGCTCGGTGATGACCGTGGCTACCCGCTCAGCGGTGCGCGCAAGCGCGGCCGGCTGCAGCGCCTGCACGGCCAGCTCGGCGCACGGCGTCGGCACCGGGTACGGCGCCTGGCATCGGCGCAGCACGGCAATYAGTTCCGGCGCGGCGATCAAGGTGCCCATACGCGCGGCGGCCAGTGCGTGCGCCTTGGACAACGTGCGCAGCACTGCCAGGTTGGCGTGCGCGGCAAGCAGCGTGGTCGCCGAAGCGCGCTGCGCGTACTCGACATAGGCCTCGTCCACCACCACCAGCGCCTGCCCGCGCAGGGCAAGGGCCACGCGCTCGATCTCCGCCAGCGGGATATCGCTGCCGGCAGGATTGGACGGCGCGCACAGGAACACCAGCGTTGCGCCCTGCCCCTTGGCCATAGAGATGACCGCTTCCAGGTCCGTGCGCAGGCCCTCACCATCGTCAATCAGCGGCACCTCGATCAACGGCGCACCCTGCAACCGCGCACAGACTGCGTACATGCCGAATACCGGCGGCGTCACCAGCACGCCGTCGCGGCCGGGCACGCACAGGGCGCGCACCAGCAGATCGATCGCCTCGTCGCTGCCACGACCTACCAGCAGCTGTTGCGGCTGCACGCCGTACAGCGACGCCAGCGCATCACGCAGCGCAGCCGGTTGCGGTTCCGGGTAGCGGCGGCAGCCCCCCGTGGCGTCGGCCGGGTTGGCCCACGCCGATTCGTTCGCGTTCAACCACACCTCGCCCTGCACCGCGCTGCTGCGCGCCGAACTGTAGCCGGCAAAGGCCTGCAGGTCCGGCCGTACCAGGGCCAGCACGCCGTCGATGTCCGCGCTCATGCGGCCACCTCCATGCGCAGTGCCACCGCACGTTCGTGCGCATCCAGTCCTTCGGCGCTGGCGATGATGCGCGCGCAGCCACCGATCRCGGCCAGGCCAGCGGCGGTCGCGCTCTGTACGCTGATCAGGTTCTGGAAGCTGGCCACGCTGACGCCACTGTAGGCGCGCGCGGCACCGGCGGTGGGCAGCACGTGGTTGGTGCCGCTGCAGTAGTCACCCAATGCTTCCGGCGTGTAGTCGCCGAGGAACACCGAACCGGCCGCCTGCACCTGGTCCAGCCACGCGCGCGGTTCGCGCAGGGCCAGGATCAGGTGTTCGGGGGCGTAGCGGTTGCTGATCGCAAACGCATCGGCCAGCGATTCCACCTGGATCAACTGCGATGCCGACAGCGCCTGGCGGGCGATGTCCTGCCGCGGCAGCAGGGCCACCTGGCGCTCAACTTCGGCCTCGACGGCCGCCAGCATCGCCGCGTCATCGGTCAGCAGCAGCACCTGGGAATCCGGGCCGTGCTCGGCCTGCGACAGCAGGTCGGCGGCAACGAATGCAGGGTTGGCACCGGCATCGGCGATTACCAGCACTTCCGAGGGACCGGCCGGCATGTCGATGGCGGCGGCACCGTCCTGTGCCACCTGCTGCTTGGCCTCGGTGACGAAACTGTTGCCCGGCCCGAACAGCTTGTCGCTCGCCGGGATGCTTTCGGTGCCATAGGCCATCGCCGCGATCGCCTGCGCACCACCCAGCTTGAACACGCGTTGCACACCGGTCAGTCGCGCGGCCACCAGCACCGCAGGATCGGCCGTACCGTCGGCACGCGGCGGGGTGCACAGCACCACCTGTGGGCAACCGGCCAACTGCGCCGGCACGCCCAGCATCAGCGCGGTGGACGGCAGTGGCGCACTACCGGCCGGCACGTACAGCCCAACCCGGCCGATCGGCCGCAGCACACGCTCGCAGACCACGCCCGGCGCGGTTTCCACCGTATAGCCCTGGCCCATGCCGGCTGCGTGGAAGCGGGTGATGCGTTCGGCCGCTTCCACCATGGCCTGGCGCAGCTCGGCCGGCACCGCGGCATCGGCAGCTGCGAACTCGGCTGCGGAAACTTCGAAATCCTGCAGATCCACGCCATCGAAGCGCGCGGTGATCGCGCGCAGCGCGGCGTCGCCCTGCGTGCGCACCTGCGCGATCAGCGCGGCCACCGCATCACGGGTCTGCTGCGCCACGGTCTGCACCGGGCGGGTCAGCGCCGCGCTGCGTGCGGCCTCGTCAAGTTGCGACCAGATCAGACGATTCATGCCAGCGACCGCTCCACGCTCAGTACCATCAGGCCCTGGGCGCCGGCGCGCTCCAGTTCTTCCATGCGCTGCCAGGTCAATGGACCGGGGCACATGGTCTGCAGGCGCAATGCACCGCCATCGGCAGGCAAACGCACCAACGGTTCGGCATCGGCCAGCAGCTGCGACAACGCGTCGACGCGGTCCTCGCTGGCGCGGAACATCAGCAGCTTGCGGTCCTGCCGCTGCACCACACCGTCCAGGCGGCGCAGCAGCATGCTGCGCAGCGCGCCGCGCGCATCATCGGGAACGCGTACTGCACCGGCCAGCACGGCTTCGCTGTCGAGCAGGTTGTGCACCGGGGTGAGCTGGTTGGCACGCAGCGTGGCGCCGCTGGAGACCAGGTCGCAGATCAGGTCGGCGGTGCCCAGGCGCGGCGCGATCTCCACCGAGCCGGACAGTTCCACCACCTGTGCATCCACGCCCTGCGCGGCCAGCCACTGCTTGAGGATGGCCGGGTAGCTGGTGGCGATGCGGGTACCGGCCAGTTGTGCCGGCCCCTGCCATTGCCAGTCTTCCGGCACCGCCAGCATCAAGCGGCACTGGCCAAAGCCCAGCCCCCGTAATGCCTGGTAGGCATCGGCCAGCCCGATCTGGCGACGCGCGGCCGCCTGTTCGTCCAGTTCATTGCGGCCGACGATGCCCAGGTCGCAGACGCCATCGGCGATCAGGCCGGGAATGTCGTCGTCGCGCACCAGCAACAGGTCCACCGGCAGYGATTCGCCGTAGCAGAACAACTTGTCGCGGCTCTCGCGCCAGCTCAGGCCACAGGCACTGAGCAGGTTGCGGGCGGGCTCGGCCAGCCGGCCACTCTTCTGGATGGCGATACGCAGCCGGTCTCGCGCCGGCGCTGCCTGGGTTGCACTCATGGGGGAGGTCTCGAAGTCTGGAACGGGGCGCGGATCAGCGCGAAGCAAGGCGGTCGACAGCGGCGGCATAGCCTCGATGGCCATGCTCGAGCGTGCGTGCCACCCGTCCGGTGGTGGTCACGCTGACGCCGGTGCGCTCGTGGATCTCGCGGTAGGGCACGCCCTGCTGCAGCAGCGGCACCACCTTCCAGCGGTCGGCCATGGCTTCCAGCTCGGCTGGCGTGCACAGGTCACGCAGGAAGGCGACCACCTGCTCCGGCTCGCGCAGCGCGGCAAAGGCCTGGGCCAGGGATTCAAGATCGGCGTGCGGGTCTTTGGCGGCGATGTCGGGGCGGGCTTTCACGGGCAGGGCTCTTGCATCAATGTAATAGCGCGTTAGTACATTAACGCATTCTTGCAGGCCGCGTCAAAGGCACGACCAGGTTCCGCCAGGCCCGTTCAGGCAGCGGAAACGAAAACGCCCACCGGGTGGTGGGCGTTCGGATGCGGCAATGGACAGGGCTTCGATCAGGGCAGGCAGCGGACCTCTGCCTGCAGCGCGCCGCGCCGCAGGCATTCACCGAACAGGCTGCCCTGCCGGCTGGGACGAGGCTGCAGGTTCCGCAGCGCTCCTGCCCGGCCCGGGCACGCCCGCTCGGCAAGGGCCTGCAGATCCTGCTCAAGCTGCGCTCGATCCATCACATGGCAGCGATCAGCCACCAGCTGGTAATTCGCAGGGCCGATCCGGGTGCTGCGCAACGCCGGATCGCTCTGGCATGCCGCCAGCAGGAACAGCATCAGTGTTCCTGCAGCGGCACGCGTCACGGCATGACCCGCGACTGCTCCAGTTCCACCTGCAGGGTGCTGGCCAGTTCATCACGGGAGACTTCGAACTGCTGCTCGCGCAGCAGGTCCTTCACCGCCACCACGCCGCGCGCCAGTTCGTCCTCGCCAGCCAGCACCACGAAACGGATACCGGCCTTGGCCGCGTACTGGAACTGCTTGCCGATCTTCTTCGGCTCCATCTGCACTTCGGTGTTGATGCCACCGGCGCGCAGGCGGCGGGCGATGTCCAGCGACTGCGGCATGCCCTGCTCGTCCATCAGCGCCACCAGCGCCTGCACGCTGCTGGCCTCGATACCCTCGATCAGGCCAGCTTCGCGCAGCTGCCAGAACAGGCGCGACAGGCCGATGGAAATGCCCACGCCCGGCAGCTTGGACTTGCTGTAGTGGCTGGCCAGGTCTTCATAACGGCCACCGGAACAGATCGACCCGATCTGCGGGTGGTCGGTCAGCGTGGTCTCGTACACCGTGCCGGTGTAGTAATCCAGGCCACGTGCAATGGAGAAGTTCAGGCAGTACGCGCTTTCCGGCACGCCCAGTGCCTGCACCAGCTGCAGCACTTCGCGCAGCTCGGCCACGCCGGCACGCAGGATCTCCGAGGAACCCGCACCGTCTTCCAGCGCTGCCAGCTGTGCCAGCGCATCGGCATGACCCTGCGAACGCACGGCGACGAAGGCCAGGATCTTCTCGACCTGTTCGGCCGGAATGCCGAAGCCCTCGCCCACCAGCGTCTCGCGCACGTAGTCGGGGCCACGCTTGTCCAGCTTGTCCACCTCGCGCAGCACTGCCAGCTGTCGTTCGCCCTCGGCCACGCCCAGGCTTTCGAAGAAGCCGCGCAGCAGCTTGCGGTTGTTCAACTGGATGCTGAAGTCACCGATGCGCAGTTCGGCAAATACCGCATGGATGACCGCCAGCACTTCGGCGTCGTAACGCACGCTCAGGCTGTCCTTGCCGATCACGTCGATGTCGCACTGGTAGAACTCGCGGAAGCGGCCGCGCTGGGCGCGCTCGCCGCGGTACACGCGCTGCATCTGGTAACGGCGGAACGGGAAGGTCAGTTCGTGTTCGTGCTCGGCCACGTAACGCGCCAGCGGCACGGTCAGGTCGAAGCGCAGCGCCATCTCCGGCAGCGAACGATCGCCGGATTCAGCAGCGTTGGCCAGCGCGCCGGTGGACTGCACGAAATACACCTGGCGCTCGGTTTCGCCGCCGGACTTGGTCAGCAGCACATCGGACAGCTCGAACACCGGCGTCTCCACCGGCAGGAACCCGAAGCGCTCGTAGTTGCGGCGGATGACGTCCAGCATGCGCTGGAACGCAATCTGCTCGCGCGGCAGCAGTTCAAGGGTGCCGGGCGGGGTACGGGGCTTGATCACGGGCGGAGCTCCTGCAGAATCGGGGACGTGGGAGGGGGCGACATTCTAGCGCCCCGCATCGCTCAGCCGCAGATAAGGGGTCCAACGGCCGCTTGAAGTATCATAAAGCCCTCCCCCGCCCGCGATACGCCCACGCAACATGTCCCGGCCTTCCGGCGCTCCGCCCGCCACCAACGACCCCGCCGCGCCGTCCTGCGCCACGCTGGACTGCCTGCACTGCTCGGTACGCCACCTGGCGGTGTGCTCTGCGCTGTCGCCCGATGAGGTGCAGGCGCTGGAACAGGTGACCGTGTCGCAGCAGCTGGCGATGGGCAGCACCCTCGCCCGCAGCGGCGAAGAGCGCCAGCATGTCTATACATTGACCGGTGGCGCGCTGCGGCTGGTGCGCACGCTTGCCGATGGCCGTCGCCAGATCAATGGCTTCGTGCTGCCTGGCGATTACCTGGGCCTGAGCGGCAGCGACCACCATCGCTACGACATCGAGGCCATCGCCGACAGCCGCGTGTGCCGCGTTGCCCTGCCGCAGATGAAGGGCCTGCGCGCCCGCTATCCGCACCTGGAGCGCAAGCTGCTGCAGCGCGCCTGCCAGGAGCTGGACGCCGCACAGGATGCCGCGCTGGCGCTGGCACGCCTGCAGCCGGCGGAAAAACTCGCTGATTTCCTGCTTCGCCTGGCCGCGCGCGAGGCCAAGCTGGGCGGAGATGGCCTGCGCGTCTCCCTGCCGATGGGCCGCGGCGACATCGCCGATCATCTGGGCCTGACGATGGAGACGGTCAGCCGCACCTTCACCAAGCTGCGCCAGCAGGGGTTGATCGCCCTGCCCCATCTGAACGTGGTTGAGATCCTCGACGAGGATGGCCTGCGCACGCTGGCCGGTGACGTGCAGGGCTGAGCGCCCGATCAGTATCGGCTTGCACTCCCCGTGTTGCGCGCTTCTGGTAGTGCCGGCCGCTGGCCGGCAACCACGCAGGCGCCTCCATCAACGCAACAACACCTCACGCAATGCCGCGTAGTGCGCCGCCAATGGTTCGGCATGTGCCGGACGCTGCAGCAATGCATCCAAGGCCGGCGGCACCGCCACTGCTTCACCGATCAACGGTTCCACCACCGCCTCGAACTTGGCCGGGTGCGCGGTAGCAACCACCGCCCAGTCACCCTTGGCGCCACCGGCGCGCAGATCCTGCAGCACCTTCACCGCCGTGGCCGTATGCGGGCAGAACAGTTCACCGTCGCTGGCATGCGCGCTGGCGATGGTCGCGCGGATGGTCACGTCATCCACCGCGAAGGCGCGGAACGCCGCCCGCAGCTCGGCATCGTCGCCCTGGTACAGCCAGCGCAGCCGCTCGAAGTTGCTGGGCGCGCCGACATCCATGGCGTTGGCCACGGTCACAATGCTGGCCGCGGGCTGGTACGGATCGCCACTGAAATAGCGCGGCAGCACCGCGTTGGCGTTGGTGGCCAGCACGATCTGCCCGATCGGCACGCCCAGCGCGCGCGCCAGCACTGCCGCCATCGCATTGCCGAGGTTGCCGGTCGGCACCACCAGGTTCAAGCGCCGCTGATGCTGCGCATGATGGCTCAGCGCCGCGTGCGCGTAATAGCTCATCTGCGGCAGCAGCCGGCCCAGGCTGATGCTGTTGGCGGAGCTCAGCGGCACCTGTGCCTGCAGATCGCGGTCGGCCAGCGCCTGCTTCACCATCGCCTGGCAATCATCGAACGAACCGGCCACCCGCAGCGCCTGGATGTTGTCGCCAAAGCAGCCGAGCTGGTGCGCCTGTCGCGGCGACACCCGCCCATCGGGATACAGCACCACCACGCGTACACCGGGCTGCCGATGGAAGGCCGCCGCTACGGCTGCACCGGTGTCACCGGAGGTGGCCACGACGATGGTCAGATCGCGGCCCTTGCCGGTCTGCAGCCGCGACAGCACACCGGCGAGGAAGCGCGCGCCGATATCCTTGAACGCCGCCGTCGGCCCATGGAACAGCTCCAGCACATGGTCACCGCTGTTGCGCAGCGCGCGCAATGGCACGGGGAAATCGAAGGCCTCACCGCAGATCGATGGCAAGGCCTCGGCCAGCACATCGCCCGAGAAGAACGGCGCCAGCAGGTCAGCGGCGGTATCGGCCAGGCTCGTACCGGCCTGCAGCGCGCGCGGCGCCGGCAGCACCTCCGGTACGTACAGGCCACCATCGGGGGCGAGACCGGCAGCGATGGCCGCACTGAGTCCAACGGCCGGCGACTGGCCGCGGGTCGAAACGAATTGCATGAGGTCGATATCCGGTAGGGAGGAAGGATTCAGCACAAGCAGGCTCCGGGTGCATCCAGCGGCGAGATCCAGGCATCACTGTCGAAGCCGGCAGCGGCAAACGCCGCACGCACCGGCTGCGCTGCCGCGCGCGCCCGGTCGGCATCTTCAAACCAGGCAAAGACGCTGGGCCCAGCGCCGGAAATGCCCGCGCCCATCGCGCCGGCGGCCAGTGCAGCATCGCGTGCCGCGTCGAAGCCCACGATCAGGCCCGCCCGCCGCGGTTCCACCAGCACATCGCGCAGGCCGGCGCGCACCAGCGAGGCATCGCTGCGATGGCAACCGCTCAACACCAGCGCCAGGTGGGCACTCTGCGCGACGAATTCGCCCAGCGCATAGCTGCCCTGCAGCGCCTGTCGTGCCCGCCGGGTCTCCAGCACCGCATGCGGATGCACCAGCAGGCTGTGCCAGCTGGCCGGTACCGGAATCGGCACCAAGCGATCAGCCGTGCACAGCGCCACGCCGCCCAGCAGCAGCGGGCCGACGTTGTCACCATGGCGGCCACCGCTGGCCACGGCTTCGCCATCCAGTGCGAACGGATACAGCGCCTCGCGCGGCAGCGGCATGTCCAGCACTGCATTGGCTGCCACCAGCGCGGCCACGCAGGAGGCCGCCGATCCGCCCATGCCGGAGCCGAACGGAATGCCCTTGTCGATCTCGATGGCGAAACCGAAGCCCAGCCCCAGCGCTGCACGCAGTGCGATCAGCGCGGCCCCTGCTGTATTGCCTGGTGCATCCAGCGGCAGTTCGACCGCACTGCCACGGATCGCATCGATGCGCACCAATGGTTCGTCGATGCGGCGCACGCTCACCGTATCGCCGATACCGGCGATGGCGTGGCCGAGGATGTCGAAGCCGACCGCCACGTTGGCCACCGATGCGGGTGCGAAAGCGCGTGCGATCACAGCCGCGCTCCTTCGCCGGCCGCCACCCGCAGCAGATCGGCGAACACGCCGGCAGCGGTGACTTCCGGGCCCGCGCCCGGGCCCTGCACCACCAGCGGGTTGTCGCAGTAGCGGCGGGTACGGAACTGCACCACGTTGTCGGTCAGCCGCAGGTTGGCGAACGCGTGGTCGGCCGGCAGCTCCTGCAGCCCGACCGACGCGCCATCCGGCCCCAGCCGCGCGACATAGCGCAGCACCGCACCGCGCTGGCGGGCATCGTGCAGCCGGGCCAGCAGCGCCTCATCGGAGGCACCCAGGCGGGCCATGAAATCGCCCACGCTTCCTTCGCGCAGCAACGCCGGCACCAGGCTCTCCACCTGCACCTGCTCCAGGCTGAGCGCGTGACCGGCCTCGCGGGCCAGGATCACCAGCTTGCGCGCAACATCCACGCCGGACAGGTCGTCGCGCGGATCCGGCTCGGTGTAGCCCATCGAGCGCGCCTGCGCGACCAGTGCCGAGAACGGCTGGCTGCCGTCAAAACGATTGAACAGCCAGGCCAGCGTGCCGGAGAAGATGCCTTCGATCGCCAGCACTTCGTCTCCGGTATCCACCAAGTCACGCAGCGTGGTGATCACCGGCAGGCCGGCACCCACCGTGGCCTCGTAGCGGAAGCGCGCACCACTGGCCGCCGCCGCCGCGCGGATGCGCTGGTAGCGTGCCAGCGGACCGGCGCCAGCCTGCTTGTTCGGGGTCACCACATGGATGCCGGCGGCCAGCCAGCCTTCATAGCGCTCGGCAACCTCTGCACTGCCACTGCAGTCGATCACCACCGCATGCGGCAGATGCGCGGCCAGCAGGTGCTCGGTGAAGTGGTCCAGATCGCTGGCCTGGCCGGCGTCCTGCAGCGCCTGGCGCCAGTCTTCATGCAGGCCATCGGCCTCCAGGCGCATGCGCGAGCGTGACGCAAGCGCGCGCAGGCGCAGATCGACATTGGCCTTGGCCAGCAACTGCGGGCGCGCCGCCAGCAGCTGGTCCAGCAGCGCAGCGCCAACATTGCCCGGACCGATCACCCCCACCGCGAACGTCTGCGGCGACAGCCAGAACCCGGCATGCGCGGCACGCAGCGCGCGGGTCGCGTCGGCGCTTGCCACCGCCACCGAGATGTTGCGTTCGGAGGACCCCTGCGCGATCGCCAGGATGTTCACCTGCGCCCGGCCCAGCGATTCGAACAGCCGTGCAGCCACACCCGGCTGGCCTGCCATGCCATCGCCCACGGCGGCCAGCACGCTGACGCCCTCGCTGACCTGCACGCGCTGCACCTGGCCGGCGGCCAGCTCGTGCGAGAACGCCTGCACCACGGCATCGCGACCACGCGCCGCTTCGCCTGCGCGGACAACACAGCAGATCGAATGTTCGGAAGAGCCCTGCGAGATCATCACCACCGAGACCTGTGCCTGGCGCAGCGCGGCGAACACCCGTTCGGCGGTACCCGGCACGCCGATCAGGCCGGTGCCTTCCAGGTTCAGCAGGGCCAGATCCGTGCTCAGCGTCAGCCCTTTCACCGGGCCACGTGGCGAGCGCTCGGCGCTGATCCGCGTACCCGGATGGCTGGGCTGGAAGGTATTGCGGATGAAGATCGGCAGGCCCAGCCGGATCGCCGGTGACATCGTCTGCGGATGCACCACTTTCGCCCCGAAATAGGCCAGCTCGCAGGCCTCGTCGTAGCTCAGCGCGTGCAGCTGCACGGCCTCCGGCACCAGCCGCGGGTCGGCCGACAGCACGCCGTCGACGTCGGTCCAGATATGCAGTTCATCGGCGGCGAACAGTGCGGCGAAGATCGCGCCGGAGTAGTCACTGCCGTTGCGGCCCAGCGTGGTGACGCGGTCCTGGCGGTCGCGGGCGACGAAACCGGTGGCGACCACGCGCGACTGCGGGTGCCGCAGCCGCCACGCGGCAAGGCGGCCGGCACTGGCATCCCAGTCGACATCCACGCCCAGTTCGCCGTGGCCGACCACCAGCACATCGCGTGCATCCAGCACCGCGCAGTCCTCGCCCAGCGCGCGCAGGTGGGTACCAAGCAACTGTGCGGAGAACACTTCGCCCAGGCCCTGCACGCGGTCGAGCACCTCGCGTGGCAGTTCGCCGATCACCGCCAGCGCGGCCAGCACCTCGGCCAACTGGTCGAAGCGTGCATCGATCCAGTCCACGGTATCGCCCACCTGCTCACCCAGCAGCGCTACCGCGGCACCCCGATGCCGCGCGCGCAGCGCATGCCACGCCTCCTGCCAGCCGGCATCGCCCTGGGCTGCCAGGTGCGCCAGTTCAATCAGCGCATCGGTAACCCCCTTCATGGCCGAGACCACGCTGACCTGCAACGACTCGGGGCGGGCCAGCAGCAGGCCGGCGACATGGCGATAGCGCTCGGCGTCGGCCACCGAGGTGCCGCCGAACTTGTGCACGACAGTGGACGGCGCGGCCAATGCGGACGCGGCAGGCGAATGGGCGGGAGCGATGGAAGACATGCAGACCTCGGTTGGAGGCCCCGTCGCATGCAGGTGGTCGAGTTTCCCCGTCACCTGGATGGTGCGGGGCCGTTGTTTTCGGGAGTTACACGAAGACGACGGGCCGCACCAGGGCAGTGGTGGCGGTGGTGGTGGTAATGGTGGTGGTGATGGCGACCGGCGCAGTCGAACGGCCCGCGGTAGCGGGGGCGATCAGGCGGGCGTTGGCGGCATCAAGGACCATGGCCTACAGAAAACACCGCCGCGATGGCCGCTGTCAAGTGTTGCGGCGCAATATTTCCATGCAGCGATCATCGGCCAACGTGCCGGCATTTGGTTGCAACTGAGACCAACAGGTGATCGTCGCCCTCAATGCGTCGATTCAGCCGACATGTTCGGTGATTGCGCGCGGCGTGCGATGCGCATGCGCGCACAACAGCACCCCGCCCACCAGCAGCACGATCGCCAGCAGTTCCAGCAGGCTGGGCCAGCGCCGCTGCCAGGCGAAGGCGTACAGCAGCGCGAACAGGGTCTCGAACACGATCATCTGCCCGGTCAGGGTCAGCGGCAGCAGGCGACTGGCCCGGTTCCAGAACGCATTGCCGAGGATCGAGGCGACCACCGCCACGCTGGCGCTGATGGCCCAGAACCCACCCCATTGCGCAGCCGTATGCGCCTGGTTGTGTCCAC
>NZ_JBFTOJ010000061.1:0-33496 GCF_056397905.1 Stenotrophomonas sp. 05L414_2 | reverse complement strand
ACCCTGACCGGCGACATCTCCGGCGTCGGCAGCCTGACCAAGAACGGCGCCTCGCGGTTGACCTTGGACGGCACCAATGGCTTCAGCGGTGGCCTCAACCTCAATGCCGGCAGCGTGCTGCTGGGCAGCAGTGCGGCGGCCGGCACCGGCGCGCTGAACATCGGCGGCAACGTGTCGCTGGACGCGGCGGTTGCGCTGAACCTGAGCAACAACGTGGCCTTGGGTACCGGTGCGATTCTTACGCTCCCCGGCAGCCAGAACATCACGCTGGGCGGCGTGGTGTCCGGCGACGGTGGCCTGGCGAAGAACGGCGCCACGGTGTTGACGCTCAACGGTGCCAATACCTTCGGTGGCGGCCTGAACCTGGCGGGCGGCGGCCTGTTGCTGGGCAACAGTGGAGCGCTGGGAACCGGTGCGCTGAACGTTGCTGCGAACGCTAGCCTGGATAACAGCATTGCGCTTGACCTGACCAATGCGGTCAACCTTGGCGCCGGCTCGGCACTGACGCTGATCGGCAGCAACGCACTCACGCTCGATGGCGTGATTTCCGGCACCGGCAGTCTGGTCAAGAACGGCGCTGGTACGTTGACCCTCGGCAACGCCAACGGCTTCAGTGGCGGCCTGGCGTTGAATGGCGGCAACCTGCAGTTGGGCAACGCCGGCGCTCTGGGAACGGGCGCGCTCAACGTCGGCGGCAATGCAACGCTGGACACTGCCGCCGCCTACACCGTGGGCAACGCGATCAACCTGGCCTCGGGCACGACGCTTGCCCTGCAGGGCAGCAATGCGCTGACGCTCGGCGGCGTGGTGTCCGGCAATGGTGCACTGGTCAAGAACGGTGCAGCCACACTGACCCTGGCCAATGCGAACACCTACGCCGGYAGCACCACGATCAATGCCGGAACCCTGGCGCTTGGYGCAGGCGGCAGCCTGGCTGTCGGGGGTGACGTCACCCTCGGCGGCGCCGGCGCGGGCTTCGATATATCGGCGGCAACCGGCAACCAGACCATCGGCGCGCTGAATGGCGTGGTCGGTTCGACGGTCGGGCTGGGAGGAAACTCGCTGACCTTTGGTACGGCAGCCGATGCGGTGTTCGATGGCGTGATCAGCGGAGGTGGTGGCCTGGTCAAGGTGGGCGCGGGCGTGCAGACGCTGTCCGCTGCCAACACCTTCGGCGGCGGCGTCAGCCTCAATGCCGGTGGCCTGCTGCTCGGCAATGATGCGGCACTGGGCAGTGGTGCGCTGACCGTGGGTGGCGCGGCCACCCTCGACACCAGCCTGGCGGCAACACTGGTCAACAACATCGCCCTCAATGCCGGCCTGACCGTGCTGGGCAGCAACGCGCTGACGCTCAACGGGGTGATCTCCGGCACCGGCAGCCTGACCAAGAATGGTGCTGCCACGCTGACCTTGAACGGCGTGAACACCTATACCGGTGGCACCAACGTCAACGCCGGCACGCTGGCCCTGGGAGCAGGTGCAAGCCTGGCCGCCAGCGGCATCGTCAACCTGGCAACCGGCGCTACGCTGGATCTCTCCGCGGGCAACGGTGCCCAGACCTTCGGCACCCTGACCGGTAGTGGCACGGTCAACCTGGGCGCGAACTCGATCACTGTCGGCGGACCGACCAACGGTGTCTTCAGCGGATCCATCGCCGGCACCGGCGGCCTGATCAAGGAGGGGACCGGTACTGAAACGCTGACCGGTACCAACACCTTCACCGGTGGCACCCTGATCAATGCGGGAACGCTGGCGATCGGTGCCGGTGGCAGCCTGGCGGCAACCGGTGCAGTCACGCTTTCCGCGCCGGGCACCGGCTTCGACATCTCCGCGGCCGGCAACCAGACCATCGGCGCGCTCAACGGCGTCGCTGGCAGCACCGTGGCGCTGGGCGGAAATACGCTGACCTTCGGCGGCGTTGGCAACGGGACCTTCGATGGCGTGATCGGTGGGACCGGCGGGCTGGTCAAGAACGGTACGGGCATCCAGACGTTGGGCGGCGCCAACGTCTTCGGCGGCGGGGTGGCACTCAACGGTGGCGGCCTGGTGGTGGGCAACAATGCCGCGCTGGGTACCGGCGCGCTGACCGTGGGCGCCAACGCATCGCTGGACAGCAGCATCGCTGCGAACCTCGGCAACGACATCGGCCTGCTGGCCGGTGCCACGCTCAACCTGCTTGGCAGCAATGCATTGACGCTGGGCGGGGCGGTCACCGGCGATGGTGGCCTGATCAAGAACGGCGCGGCGACGGTCACCCTGACCGGCAGCAACACCTTCACCGGCGGCACGGTCATCAACAGCGGCACGCTGGCGATCGGGGCGGGCGGCAGCCTGTCGCCGACCGGCGCGGTGAACCTGGCCGGTACCGGCACCTTCGACATCTCCGCCGGCGGCAACCAGAGCATCGGTTCGCTGGCGGGCGTGGCCGGCAGCACGGTGTCGTTGGGGGGCAACAGCCTGACGCTGGGAGGTACCACCGACGCGACCTTCAACGGTGCCCTGACCGGCAGCGGTGGGCTGGTCAAGAATGGCAGCGGCGTGCAGACCCTCAACGGTGCCAGCACGTTTGGTGGCGGCGTCACCCTCAATGCCGGCGGCCTGGTGGTGGGCAACAACGCTGCGCTGGGAACCGGCACGCTGACCGTTGGGGGCGCTTCCACGCTCGATTCCAGCGGTGCGGTGACCTTGGCCAACAACATGGTGCTCAACGCCGGCCTGACCGTACTTGGCAGCAACGATCTCACCCTCAACGGCAATCTGTCGGGGGCCGGCAGCTTGACCAAGGACGGCGTTGCTACCCTCACGTTGAACGGCACCAACACCTATACCGGCGGCACCTACATCAACGCTGGCACGCTCGCGCTCGGTGCCGGTGCCAGCCTCAGCGCAGGCGGTATCGTCAATCTGGCCACGGGTGCCACCTTCGATCTTTCGGCCGGCAGCGGCACGCAGGTATTCGGCACGCTGATCGGCAATGGCACGGTCAACCTCGGCGCGAACACGTTGACCATCGGCGATGCCACCAATGGTGTGTTCAGTGGTTCGATCGGCGGCACCGGTGGACTGATCAAGGAGGGCACCGGTACCGAAACATTGACCGGCACCAACACTTTCACGGGCGGCACCACCATCAACGCCGGCACGCTGGCGATCGGCGCCGGTGGCAGCCTGGCCGCAACCGGCGCAGTGAACCTGGCCAACGCCGGTACAGGTTTTGACATCTCCAGCGGTGGCAACCAGGCCATCGGTACATTGTCCGGCGTCGCCGGCAGCACGATCAGCCTTGGCGGCAACACACTGACCACCAACGCAGCGGGCAACAGCACCTTTGCCGGGGACATCAGTGGCGCCGGTGGCCTGGTCAAGAACGGTGCCGGCGTGCTCGGCCTGACCGGCAGCAACACCTTCGGTGGCGGAGTGGCGCTCAATGCCGGTGGTCTGTCGCTGGGCAGCAGTGGTGCCCTGGGCACCGGCACGCTGACCGTAGGCGGTGACGCCACGCTGGACGGCAGTGTGCCGCTGACCCTGGCCAACAACATGCAGCTGGCAAGCGGCACGTTGACCCTGCTGGGGGGCACGCCGCTGACGCTGGACGGTGACATCGCCGGCAGTGGCAGCCTGCTCAAGGATGGTGCGGCGACGGTGACCCTGGGCGGCGCCAGCAGCTACACCGGCACCACGACGATCAACAGCGGCACCCTGGCGGTCGCCGCCGGTGGCAGCCTGTCCTCGGCCAGCACGGTGAACCTGGCCGGCGCCGGAACGCTGGACATCAGTGCGGCCGGCAACCAGGCCATTGGTGGCCTGGCCGGTGTTGCCAGCGGCAACGTGGTGCTCGGCGGTTCCACCCTGACCACCGGCGGCAGCAATGCCAGCACCACCTTCGGTGGCACCATCGGTGGCAGCGGTGGCCTGGTGCAGACTGGCACCGGCACGTTGACCCTGACCGGCAACAACACCTACACCGGTGGAACCACCATCAACGGTGGCAGCACCTTGCAGATCGGCAATGGCGGCGCGACCGGTGCGATCGTCGGCGACGTGACCAACAACGGCGCGCTGGTGGTCAACCTGTTGGGCAACACGACACTCGGTGGCACCGTCAGCGGCAGCGGTGGCCTGACCCAGGCCGGCAGCGGCACGCTGACGCTGACCGGCAACAATACCTATACCGGCGGCACCACCATCAATACCGGTGGCACCCTGCAGGTGGGCAATGGTGGTGCAACGGGGTCGATCATCGGCGACGTCGGCAACAACGGCAGCCTGGTGTTCAACGTGGGTGGCAACACTACGCTCGCGGGCGTGGTCAGCGGCAGCGGCGGTCTGACCCAGGCCGGTGCCGGCACGCTGACCCTGACCGGCAACAACACCTATACCGGCGGTACCACCATCAACACCGGCGGTACGCTGCAGGTGGGCAATGGTGGCGCCACGGGTGCGATCACCGGCAACGTCAGCAACAACGGCAGCCTGGTGTTCAACGTCGGCGGCAATGCCACGCTTGGTGGCGTGGTCAGTGGCAGCGGCGGGTTGACCCAGGCCGGCAGCGGCACGCTGGTCCTTACCGGCAACAACACCTATACCGGTGGCACCACGATCAACACCGGCGGTACCGTGCAGATCGGCAACGGCGGCGCCAGCGGCACGGTCACCGGCAACATCACCAACAACGGTGGCCTGGTGGTCAACACCGGCAGCACCACCACGCTGGGTGGCAGCATCAGTGGCGCGGGCAGCATCGTGCAGGCCGGCCCTGGCCTGCTCAACCTGGGCGGCAACAGTGGCGGATTCACCGGTACCGGTCAGGTCACCGGTGGTGGCCTGAATGTCACCGGCACCGTCGGTGGCCAATGGACCATCGGCAGCGGCACCACGTTGTCGGGTACCGGCACCATCGGCGGCAGCGCTGGCGGCGTCACCGTGAGCAGCGGCGGTGTGCTGTCGCCGGGCAACGGCCCGGGCAATGGCAGCAGTGGCGGCAACGGTACGGGCGCGATCACCGTGGGCGGCAACCTGAACCTGGCACCGGGCAGCACGCTGTCGGTCGATCTGGGCGCCACCGGCAGTGATGTGGTGCAGGTAGGCGGCAGCGCGAACATCGGCGGAGCATCGGTGGTGGTCAATGCCATCGACCCGAACACCAGCTACCAGCAGGGCCAGCAGTACACGATCATCAACGCAGGCGGCGGCGTCAGCGGGCAGTTCGTGCCGCCCACCACCACCTCGGCGTTCCTCTCACTGACCCCGGTCTACACAGCGAATGCCGCGCAGCTGAAGATCGATGTGAAGCAGACAGCGGCCTTCGTCACGGCTGCGCAGACCCGCAACCAGCTGGGCGTGGCATCGGCGCTGGACAGCCTGCCGCAGACCGGCGCGGCGCTGGGCCTGTACAACACGCTGCTGGCCTACGACACCGCCACCGCGCGCAACGCGTTCAACCAGCTCTCCGGTGAAGTGCATGCGGCCAGCCGTGCAGTGCTGCTGTACGACAACTACCTGGAAGAGGGCATCCGCCAGCGTCTTGGCAGCGAGCTGCCGACGGTGCGTGGCGAGCGTGCTTCGGCATGGCTGGCGGGTAGCGGCAAGGTGTTCAAGCAGGACGGCGATGGCAACGGTGACGAGATCCGTGCCAACCGCAATGCACTGATGGCCGGCGTCGATTGGAAGCTCGGCGAGCATGTGGTGCTGGGGGCGGCGGCGGGCAGCGAGCGGCTGGATACGCGGCTGTACGATCGCCAGTCGCGTGCACGCCTGCGTGGCAACACCTATGGACTGTATGCGCAGGGCGAGTGGAACAACGGATTTGCGATCGGTGGCAGTGTGTCGCGCGGCGATTACCGCACGCGCACCACGCGTGAAGTGCCGCTGCTGGCACAGACGCTGCACAGCCGCCAGGATTCGGATGTCACCATCGCCCAGATCGAAGGCAGCTGGACCTGGACCCATGGCAGGACGCAACTGCAACCGTATGTGCAGTTCACCAAACACTGGGTGGACAGCGATCGCGCGGTGGAGCAGGGCGGCAGCGCGGCGCTGGTACTGGAGGGCGGCAAGGACACGCTCAATGTCAGCACCGTCGGCGTACGCGGCCGCTGGGATGTGGGCAGCGGCGAGCGCTATCCGGCACAGCTGACGGTTGGGCTGGGCTGGCAGCATGCGTCCGGTGACACCGACGTGGCCAGCCGGCAGAGCTTCGCCGTCGGTGGCAATGCGTTCGATGCCTACAGTGCCGTGATGGCGCGCAACGCACTGGTCAGCCAGGTCGGTGTGGCCGTCGGCCTGGGACGCAGCAGCCAGCTGTCGCTGTTCGTGCAGGGCCAGCATGGCGACGGTCGCAACGATATCGGTGGCCAGTTGAACCTGCGCGTCGGGTTCTGAGCCAGCGCGTGTCTTCGACGGATCCACGCCATGCGTGGATCCGTCGAGAGCCGGGTTACAGCACGCGCTGCATCTCCACGGCGTCGATTCCGGCGCCGTGGCCATCGGCTACCACGCGTACCACCTGGAAGCCGAGGCCGGCATAGAAGCCCTGCGTGTGCTGGCTGGTGCTGAGCGTAATGCGCTGGATGGATGGGTCTGCTTCAGCCTGATGCAAGCGGGCCACTGCCAGCGCGCGTCCCAGCCCCTGTCTGTGGCGACTTCGTGCCTCAGCACAAGCTGGCGCTGCCATCGCCGCAGTGCCAGAGGCCGCCGCAGGCCACCACCAAGCACTCGACCTCGATCACCTGGAAGGCGCGCTGCACGGCATGTTCGTGCAGGAAGCGCTCGAAGCCGGTGCGAAGTAGGTGGGCACGTTGCTGTCGAAGATCGACAGGCAGGCGGTGAGGTCGGTGCAGCGGTAGGGGCGGGGTGTCATGAATGACTGTCATCGTGGTGGCGGGCACATTGTGCGCGAGGTCCGGACCATTGATGTCCGAACATGGCGAGCCCGGAAACCGGTCCGGACGCAGACTGCGGGTCCCCGTCATCAGGAGGTTCCATGTCCAACGTTCACCAGAACTTCGTTCAACTCCATCAACGCGCTGGTCTTTATGTGCTGCCCAACGTATGGGATGCCGGTGGCGCCCGCCTGGTCCAGCAGCTGGGAGCTGTCGCGGTGGGAACATCGAGTGCTGCCATGGCGTGGTCCTGCGGTTATGCCGATGGCGGTGCGCTGCCGGATACCGCGCTGCTGCAGCGGGTTTCAGAAATTGTTGGTGTGACCTCGCTGCCGGTCACGGTCGATATCGAGGACGGTTACAGCGATGTCCCCGATGCGGTCGCTGAGCGGGTGCTGCGCCTGGTGGAGGCGGGTGCAGTAGGGATCAACATCGAAGACGGTGCCGGCAGCCCTGCGGCGCTGGTGGRCAAGATCACCGCCATCCGTTCGGCGCTGGGCGGACGATCGCTGTTCATCAATGCGCGCACCGATGTGTATCTGCGCGGCCTGGCTGATGAGGATGAGGCGGTCAGGATGAGCATCGATCGGCTGCAGGCCTATGCACGTGCCGGTGCCGACGGCGGCTTCGTGCCCGGACTTCGCGCGCTGGACGAGGCTGCTGCAGTTGCCAGCGGCGTGTCGCTGCCTCTCAACCTGATGTGGCTGCCAGGGATGGCGCCGTTCGCTGTGCTGTCGCAGGCCGGTGTGCGGCGGCTCAGCGCTGGCCCGGCCTTGTTCATGCATGCATGGGCGGCGATGGCTGCGGCGACCACGGATTTTCTCGGCGGTGTGATGGCGATGCCCGAGGGCGCACCAGGCTATGCGGCCTTGAACCAGCTGTTCAGCGACAGGTGAGGGCGCCAAGGCGGTGCGCGCCGACAGGCTCGACCACGGGCGGGTAGTCGATGCGACCGGGCCGAGGCATCCACGCATGGCGTGGATCTACTGCCGTAGCTGGAGGAACAAGCCCCTCTGTTGAGGGGCTGCCCCGACAGGGGCGGGGAGAGGCCGGCGAAGGGAGGGGCCCGAACGTTGCGCAGCAACGTTTGGGGCGAAGCGTGCGGAACGCGCGTCTCGTCCCCAGCCAGATAAATAAAAAAGGGCTGCTGTCCGGCTCTACCCCTGCGGGCCGTCAAACCCGGGCGGGCGCGCATCCACGCATGGCGTGGATCTACTGCCGTATCTGGGGGAACAAGCCCCTCTGTTGAGGGGCTGCCCCGACAGGGGCGGGGAGAGGCAGGCGAAGGGAGGGGCCCGAACGTTGCGCAGCAACGTTTGGGGCGAAGCGCGCGCAGCGCACTTCGCGTCCCCCGCCAGATAAATAAAAAAGGCCGCCCGAAGGGCAGCCTTTTTTATTTATCTGGCGGAGAGAGGGGGATTCGAACCCCCGAAGCGCGGTTTAGACGCTTACACACTTTCCAGGCGTGCTCCTTCAACCACTCGGACACCTCTCCGGATCCCTGCCATCGGCAAACGCCTCAGCAGGGGCGCAGATTCTAGCGGGCGCAGCGGCAGGACACAAGCACTGGTTTGCAGGGCGAGAGGGCTGGACAGGCGTGGCACAATGGAACATCCGATGGAAGACGGTGGCCTGATGTCCTATCTCGTCCTTGCCCGCAAGTGGCGTCCGAAGCGTTTTGCCGAGCTGGTGGGCCAGGAACACGTGGTCCGTGCGCTCAGCAATGCGCTCGACAGCGGCCGGGTCCACCATGCGTTCCTGTTCACCGGTACCCGCGGCGTGGGCAAGACCACGATCGCGCGCATCTTCGCCAAGTCGCTGAACTGCGAGCAGGGCACCAGTGCCGATCCCTGCGGCCAGTGTGCGGCCTGCCTGGACATCGACGCCGGTCGCTACATCGACCTGCTGGAAATCGATGCCGCGTCCAATACCGGCGTKGACGATGTGCGCGAGGTGATCGAGAACGCSCAGTACATGCCCTCGCGTGGCAAGTACAAGGTGTACCTGATCGACGAGGTGCACATGCTGTCCAAGGCCGCGTTCAATGCGCTGCTGAAGACGCTGGAAGAACCGCCGGAACATGTGAAGTTCCTGCTGGCCACCACCGACCCGCAGAAGCTGCCGGTCACCGTGCTCAGCCGCTGCCTGCAGTTCAACCTCAAACGCCTGGATGAAGATCAGATCCAGGGGCAGATGACCCGCATTCTCGCCGCCGAGGAGATCGAGTCGGATCCGACCGCTATCGTGCAGCTGGCCAAGGCCGCCGACGGCAGCCTGCGTGATGGCCTGTCGCTGCTCGACCAGGCCATTGCCTATGCCGGCGGTGCGCTGCGTGAGGACGTGGTGCGCACCATGCTGGGCACGGTCGACCGCACCCAGGTGGCGGCCATGCTCGATGCCCTGGCCGAGGGCGATGGCCCGCGCCTGCTTCAGGTGGTCGCGGCACTGGCCGAGTTCTCGCCGGACTGGAGCGGGGTGCTCGATGCGCTGGCCGAGGGCCTGCACCGCATCCAGGTGCAGCAACTGGTGCCGGGCGCRTCCGCCGCTGCCGAGGGACTGGAWGCCAGCGTGTTTGCTGAACGCCTGCGCCCGGAAGTGGTCCAGCTCTGGTATCAGATGGCCCTGAATGGTCGTCGCGATCTGCCATTGGCGCCCAGCCCGCGCGCCGGCTTTGAAATGGCCGTGCTGCGCATGCTGGCGTTCCGCCCTGCGGCTGCCGTGCCGTCGGTGCCGCGTACTCCGGAATCCTCCGGTGGCAGCGCACCGACCGGTACGGGCCAGACCGGGGGCGGCCTTGCTGGCAGCCACGAAGGAGCTGCACCGGCCGCTGCTGCGGCGCCAGAAGCCGCAGCGGTCACCCAGGCAATTGCGGCACCCGTGTTGGCGGAGGCGACCGCGCAGACGCCGAACCCGGCGCCACAGCGCGAACCCGAGCCGGAGCCCGAGCCGACCCCGGAACCAGATCCGACCCCGGATCCTGAACCGGCTCCGGTCGAGGAACCCGGATCCCCGCTGCCGATGAAGGCGCAGTTGGCTCCCGAGGCGGCCACGCCCAAGGCACCTGCCGAGGCAGATGACCTGCCGCCGTGGGCGACCGACGCGGCTGGCGCGCGCGATGAAGCGCTGGCGGCCGAGGTGGCAACGCCCGACGCGGCCATGGTCGCGCCGTGGCACGAGCCGCCGGCGCCGGCTTCACCGCCGGTTGCAGAGGCTGTTGCCGCGCCGGAGCGTTCGTTCCGTGCCGAGGGTATCGACATCGCCCCGGCACCGGTTGCGGCAAAGGAAAAAGCCTCGCCGGCAGGCAGTGTCAGTGACCTGGCCTGTGCCGAAGACTGGCTCGACCTGATCGCCAACAGTGGCCTCAGCGGTCCGTCGCGACAGCTTGCGGCCAATGCGGCCTTCATCAGTTGCCAGCATGGGGTCTTGAAACTGGGCCTTTCGCCCGGATTTGAATACCTGCGCTCCGAGCGCGCGCTGGCAGCGTTGGGCGAGGTGCTGGAAAAGTCCCTTGGCCACGCGCTGAAGATCGTGGTCGAAACCGTGGAAACCGAGCAGGTCCCGGCGGAGACCCTGCACCAGCGCGCCGACCGCCAGCGTGGCGAGCGGCAGCAGGCTGCCGAGGCCATTTTCATGGACGACCCGGAAGTCCAGCTGCTGATCCAGCAGCACGGCGCCCGGGTTGTTTCCGATTCCATCCGTTCTTTTGACGAGTAAGACGACATGCGCGGCAATATCGCCCAACTGATGCAGCAGGCCCAGAAGATGCAGGAAAACCTGCAGAAGGCCCAGGAAGAAATCGCCAAGATCGAAGTGACCGGCAGCGCCGGTGRCGGCATGGTCAGCGTTACCCTGACCGGCGCCAAGGAGTGCCGCAAGGTA
Source organism: Stenotrophomonas sp. 05L414_2 (assembly GCF_056397905.1). Classification (NCBI taxonomy): domain Bacteria; kingdom Pseudomonadati; phylum Pseudomonadota; class Gammaproteobacteria; order Lysobacterales; family Lysobacteraceae; genus Stenotrophomonas; species Stenotrophomonas sp. 05L414_2. Next base: position 22,736 of record NZ_JBFTOJ010000061.1, on the reverse strand, counting down.
CGCATCGATCCGTCGCTGGCCAGTGATCCGGAAATGCTGGAAGACCTGATCGCCGCCGCCTTCAACGACGCATCGAACAAGATCGACGCCGAGTCGAAGTCGAAGATGGGTTCGGCCACTGCCGGCATGCAGCTGCCGCCGGGCATGAAGATGCCGTTCTGATGTCCGGTCTGGCACCCGCACTGCCGGGTGCCATGCACTGTGTAGCGTCGAGCGTGCTCGATTGCCCGCAATTTCCAGTCGAGCACGCTCGGCTCCACAGAACACGCCGCCGTGTCCGCACCCCTGCTTGAACAACTGATCGATGCACTGCGGGTGTTGCCTGGCGTAGGCCAGAAGACGGCGCAGCGCATGGCTTACCACCTGCTCGAACGCGAGCGCGAAGGTGGCAAACGCCTTGCCGAGACGCTGGCGCAGGCGGTTGAACGCATCGGTCACTGTGCGCAGTGCCGCGACTTCAGCGAAACCGAGCTGTGCCCGACCTGCGCCAATGGCAGCCGCGAGCGCAGCCAGCTGTGCGTGGTGGAATCGCCGGCTGACCGCCTGGCGATCGAGAACGCCACCGGCTATCGCGGCGTTTACTTCGTGCTGCAGGGGCGCCTGTCGCCGCTGGATGGCATCGGCCCGCGCGAGCTGGGTCTGGAGCAGCTGGAACAGCGCCTGGCCGAGGCGGAGGTGCAGGAACTGATCATTGCCACCAGCGCCAYCGTCGAAGGCGAAGCTACCGCGCACTATCTCGCGCAGCTGGCGCGTGCCCGCCAGGTGCGGCCGAGTCGACTGGCCCAGGGCCTGCCCCTCGGTGGTGAGCTGGAGTACGTCGATCGCGGCACGCTGTCGCACGCGTTCGGCACCCGCAGCGAAGTGCGCGATTGAGTCGATGCCGGGCATGCCCCGGCGTTACCGGCCTACAATGCGGAAAACACCCCGCCGAGGCCGACCATGAGCAGCGAAACCCTCTTCAGCAAGATCATCCGTCGCGAGATCCCGGCCACCATCGTCTATGAAGACGACGACGTGCTGGCGTTCRAGGACATCGCACCGCAGGCGCCGGTGCACGTGCTGTTCATTCCGAAGAACGAGATCATTCCGACCCTGGATGACCTGCAGCCGTCGCAGGCGCACCTGATCGGCAAGCTGGCGCTGGCCGCCGCCGAGTACGCGCGTCGGGAAGGTTTCGCGCAGGACGGCTACCGCATCGTGATGAACTGCCGCGAAGATGCCGGGCAGACCGTGTTCCATATCCACATGCATCTGCTGGCTGGCGCGCCGCTGGGCCACTTCGGTACGCCAGGGCGTTGAGGCGGCCATCCACGCATGGCGTGGATCTACTGTTGTTGGTGCGCTGTCGATCCACGCCTGGCGTGGATGAAAAAAGGCCGCCCGATGGGCGGCCTTGTGCATCATGCGTACCGGGCCTGGACTACCACCAGCCCCAGCCGCGGTAACCGCCCCAGTACGGGCCATACGGGCCCGGGCCCCACGGTCCGTAGGGGTAGGGCACCACMTCGACCTGGCGCTGCTCCGGCCACAGGTAGATCACGTCGGCAGACAGCTTCGGCAGCCGGTAGTCGTAATCGCCGATACGGGTGTTGGCGTAGCCATCGATCTTGCCGATGAAGGTCACGTCGCGGCCGGCTTCGAACACGGCCGGATCGTAGAAGCCGGCGCGGCAGGCGATGAAGCGGCCGTCGCTGGCATCGGAAGAGGTGGTGTTCGGGCGGCCACTGCCGTTGAGCGGGCGCGAGATGATCTGGAAACAGGTCTCGCCCTGGCCGGGCTTGGTTTCGATGATCCGGCCACCCCAGCGCACCGGCGTGCCGACCTGCTGGGTGGCAACCGAGTCGCGCGGGGAAACCAGGCTGAACTGTCCCTGCAGCGGCTTGGGGGCCGTGGCGCAGGCCGACAAGGCCAGGGCGGCCACGGCGGTGAGGAGGAACTTGGTATTCATGGGGAGGCTCCGGAAGTCGGGCGATGCCTGCGCAGGTCCCGCAATAATGGGGCGAGCTCGGTACAAGTGCCAGCGTAGCGTGCATCAGCGAAACGCTGGCTGAGTGTGATGAGGGCCGGGTCGGGGCACTGTGCGTGGACCCGGCGGGCCCAGTGCAGGGCCGGTTCGTGCGGTTCGCGGCCCAGACCCAGCCGCGCATAGCGCTGCCCCAGCCGGTGCCAGGCGCGCAGCAGCGGGTCACGCTCGCGTTCGCCACGGGCCAGCAGCCACGCCATCCACGCCAGCGCCAGCAACGCGGCCATCACGAAGCCGGCCAGCAGCTGTCCAGGGCCGAGGTCGTCCAGCCCGAACGGTTGCAGCAACTGCTGCTGGCGGCGCGCGTCGAAGGACAGCACCAGTTCGTTCCAGCCCTTGCGCATCCAGTCGCCGACCTGGCCCAGCTGCAGCCAGCGGTGCTGCAGGCCGGTATCGGCCCCGGCCTGCAGGCGATCGTCGAGCGTGTCCAGGATGCGCTCGGGTGCTACTGCCGCTGTCGGATCGATGCGTACCCAGCCGCGTTGCGGCAGCCACACCTCAGCCCAGGCGTGGGCGTCCATCCGCCGCAGCACCCAGTAGTCGCCGATCCGGTTGCGCGTGCCGCCGGCGAACCCGGTGACCACCCGCGCGGGAATGCCGGCATTGCGCATCAGCACCACGAAGGCAGAGCTGAAATGCTGGCAGTAGCCGGCCTTGTAGTCGAACAGGAATGCATCGACCGGATCGCGCCCGGGGGCCGGTGTTGCCAGCGTGTACGAGAAGTCCGCGGTGATCCACGCCAGGGCGCGACGGACCACGGCGGCGTCATCGGTGCCCGCCTCCTGCCGCCACTGTCGGGCCAGGCTTGCCGTGCGTGGATTGAAGCCTTCCGGCAACTGCAGCGCAGCGCGACGCTGGTACGACGACAGCGTGGCATCGAAGCGCTGCGGCGGAGCCGAGTGCAGGCGCCACCGGCTCAGTGCGGACAATGCGCGGTCGCTGCTCAGGCTCAGGGCTGCATCCAGCCGGCTGCCCTCTGGTGCGGCAGTAGGGAGATCCAGCGCGACCAGCTGGCGACGGTCGGTGGGTTCGTAATCGATCTGATAGTCCCAGCCCTCCGTGCCGTGTTCCACGATGGCTGGCGGCAGACCTTCGGTACGGCGGTCGCGTCGCCAGACATGCCCATCGAACTGGGTCAGTACCGGCCCGCGCCAGTAGCGCTGTGCCGGCGCTGGAACCGCGCCGAAGAACTGCGCCCGCAGGGCCGGGGTGTCGTCGGCCATCAGGTCCAGCCACTTGTCCGGCTCCATCGTGTCCGACAGCCCCGGTGTGCCGACGGCGCGTTCGGGAATGCCCCACAGCGGCGTGGCCAACCGCGGGAACAGCCAGAAGCAGGCCAGCGCCAGCGGCAGGCCGATCAGCAGCAGGCGACCGACACCGCGCAACTGCGTGGTCAGCGGCGGCGGCGCACTGCGGCCTTCACCCTGCGCCAGGCGCTGCAGCGCAATCAGGGCGCTGACGCCGGCCAGCACCGCGAGCACGGTGGTCAGCGGCCCTTGGTCGAGCAGGAAGGCAGCAAACGGTGAAAACAGGGCAAAGCCGAGCAGGCTGCGTGCATCGCGCAGGGTACGCAGCTCGCTGGACTTGATGGCCAGCATCGCCGCCAGCAGCGCGCAACCGGTATCCCGGCCGGGGCGCACCGCCCCCATCTGCCAGACGATGGCAGCAAGCATGCCCAGCACCAGCAGTACCCGCACCGGCATCGGCAGCACGCCGCGCTGTGACAGTGCTGCGGTGACGAGCGCCGCCACGGCGATCAACGTGGCCAATGCGGTGGGCAGCTGCAGCAGCAGCGGCAACAAGGCCAGTGCGGCGCTGGCCAGCGTCCACGTGCGGGTGTTGCGGTCCAGCAGCAGGGCAGGCTCAGTCATGGGGAAGCAATGCCAGCGCGCGCAGGCACAGATGGTGGTGGCCGGCGCCCTGGCCGGGGCCGAGCGGTGGCTGCATCGGCAGCAGCAGCGTATAGCGACGGCCTTCGCGCTCGGCGCTGTCCACCCAGCGTGCCAGCCGCGCGATGCGGGCCTCCTGGCCCAAGGGGGCCAGCGCGCGCCAGTCCAGCACGACCTCGATGCCTATCGGTTTTTCATACTCGCGTACCAGCAGCGTGTCGCGGCGCGCCGAGTGTTTCCAGGCAATGCTGCGGGGGGGATCCCCGGCGCGATACGGGCGCAGCTGGTGCAGTTCCTCGCCGTTGGCATGGGCGCGGGTGTGCAGCGGATCGCTGCCCTGCTGCGGCAGCGGCGGTGCCTTCGCTTCGGCCAGCGGGTAGACCAGCAGGGGTTCTTCCGGCCACACCCATGACCACGCCCTGACCAAGCCAAGCGGCTGGGTGCTGGACAGGCGGATGCGAGGCAGCTCCAGCCAGCCACGGCGTTCGCTGGGCACTTCCAGCGCGGCTTCGCCGCGGCCGTGCGCGGGCAGGTCGAGCCACGCTTCGCTGTTCCCCAATTGCAGGTGCAGGCCGTGGCGCGCCCGTGGGTCGCGCAGCGACAGGTCCACGCGCAGGCGCAGCGGTTGCCCGGCCGGCACCGGCTCGGCGGAGATCGCATCGATCTGTACGCCCGACAGCTGCAGGTGTGCGGCGATGGTGCTGGCGATCGCGGCTGCGGTCAGCAGCAGCGCCAGCAACAGGGCCGGATTGTTGTTGTAGTTGAGCGCGCCCAGCAGCATCGCGACCAGCAGGCAGGCCACAAACAGGCCGAAGCGGGTGGGCAGCACATAGATGCGCCGGCGGTCCAGCCGCTGCGGCAACGACTCGGGCGTACGCGGGCGTGCCATCTGCAGCAGTCGCCGGGCATGCGATGCCATCTTCAATCGACCGCGACGGTCTGCAGGATCGCCCGTGCCAGCGCCGGCCCTGTGCTGGACTCGGCTTCGCCCACCAGGCGATGGCCCGCCACCGCCACGAACAGGGTCTGCACGTCTTCGGGCACGACGTGGCCACGGCCGAGCAGCAGCGCATGTGCCCTGGCGGCACGCAGCAGGGCAAGGCCGGCGCGCGGCGACAATCCCACGCGTACGCCGGCATGCTGGCGGCTGCGGGTCAGCAGGGCCTGCACGTAGTCCACCAGCGCATCGCTGACATGTACCTGGCCGACCGCTTCGCGCAGGGCGCGTACCTGGTTGTCGTCCAGCTGCGGCAGCGCGCGGGCGATCAGGTCGCGACGATCGCTGCCGCGCAGCAGTTCACGCTCGGCCTGTGCGCTGGGATAGCCCATCGCCAGCCGCAGCAGGAACCGATCCAGTTGCGAGTCGGGCAACGGGAAGGTGCCCGACAGATCCACCGGGTTCTGCGTGGCGATCACGAAGAACGGATCGGGCAGGGCATGTGTCTGACCGTCGAGGGTGACCTGCTGCTCGGCCATCGCTTCCAGCAGGGCGCTCTGCGTGCGCGGCGGCGCCCGGTTGATTTCGTCGGCCAGCAGCACGTGGGTGAACACCGGCCCGGGATGGAACTGGAACTGGCGGCTGCCGGCGTCGTACACCGATACGCCGAGCACGTCGGCAGGCAGCAGGTCGGAGGTGAACTGCACGCGCTGGAAGCTCAGCCCCAGGCTGCTGGCCAAGGCGTGGGCCAATGTGGTCTTGCCGAGACCAGGCAGGTCTTCGATCAGCAGGTGGCCGCCAGAGAGCAGGGCCACGAAGGCCAACCGCACCTCATGCACCTTGCCCAGCACCAGCGCGTTGACCTGGTCCTGAGCATTGCGCAGGGACTGACGCAGTTGATCGGTTAGCATGCTGGGCATGGGGGACGAAGCTGTCATGGTCGTCTCAAGTTCGGTAACCGGTCGATTCTATCCATACATCAATGCAGGGCGAACAGCGCGCACGTACGATTTTTCTCTGGTTATGGACGCTCGTCACAGCGGCCAAACTGGTCGTGGCCGCACGCCTGCCGTTGTTCGTCGATGAGGCGTTCTATTGGCAGGAAGGCCAGCATCTGGCTGCGGCCTATTCGGATCTGCCGGGGCTGACGGCCTGGTTGACCCGGTTGGGTGTGGAGCTTGGCGGCCAGCATGTGCTTGCGCTGCGCCTGCCGTTCCTGGCCATCGGTGCACTGCTGCCGCTGCTGGTATCGCGCATTGCAGCGCGCTGGTTCGGCAATGTTGCCGGTTGGCAGGCCGGCAGCTTGACGCTGCTGATGCCGTTGTCGGCAACGCTGGGCCTGCTGGCCGTACCTGATGTGCCGATGGCACTGGCAGCCGTGCTGTGCCTGGACGCCGGCGCACGCCTGCTGCGCAGCGTCGACGCTTCCTCGGCGGTGAAGTTGGCGCTGGGCCTGCTGATCGGTGCGCTCAGCCACTATCGCTTCATCGGTGTGATCGGCGTCGGCTTCATTGCTCTGCTGGCGCTGCCGCAGGGCCGGCGCATGCTGGCCGATCCGCGCGTCTGGGTGGCCCTGGCCGTTGGCGTAGTGGCATGGCTGCCGCTGTTGGCCTGGAATGCCGACAATCACGATGCCGGACTGAAGTTCCAGGTGGTCGAGCGTCATCCGTGGGCGTTCGAGTGGCGCGGCCTGTGGTTCCTGGTGATCCAGCCGATGCTGGTGACGCCCATCCTCTGCATCGCGATGTGGAAAGTTGCACTGGCCGGCACCCGCAGCGGCGGCGGTGCGCGCGTGCAGTGGCGCTATTTCGGCCTGGTCGGCGGCGTGTCGACACTGGGTATCTTCGCACTGGGCTTCTTCACCGACGTCGAGCGCATCAGCTTCCATTGGCCGCTGCCGGGCTACCTGGCCCTGCTGGTAGCGGTGCCGGTGATACTCAACGGCTGGCCGCGCTGGYTGCGGCGTACCGGCTGGTGGCTGGCCGGGCTGGGCATGGTGCTGGCCTTCGGCTATTACCTGATGGCGTCCTCGTCATCGCTGCGCGAGCAACTGGCCGGCGACAAGTACTACCCGCGCAACTTCGCCGGCTGGCAGCCGCTGGCTGCTGCGGTTCGCGAAGAACTTCAGCAGATGCCTGAAGGCAGCCGCGTACTGGCCGGCAACTTCAAGGTAGGTGCCGAACTGGGCTTCCAGCTGGGCCGCGGTGACATCGACGTGCTGCCGCATCCGCTCAATGACAAGCACGGCCGTACCGCGCAGTTGGCGCAATGGAACCAGTTGCATGAAGGCGAGCGCGACGTGCCGATGCTGCTGGTGCTGTCGCCCAGCGATCAGCGTTTCCGCGATCTGCTCGCCCGCTATCACGCCATCTGTGAACAGGTAGGGCCGCTGCCGCCACCACGCGTGGTCAGCAACGATCACGGATTCCAGCGCTTCCTGCTGTTCCGCCTGCCGGCAAAGCGCGCACAGGGGGCGTGCGTGACACCTGCGCTGGCCTACCTGGACTCGCCGGCCAATGCTGAGAAAGTGTCGGGCACGTTGGCGGTGAAGGGCTGGGCGTTCAAGGAAGGCGCCGGCCTGCTGCGTGTCGAAGTGTTGGTGGATGGGCGTTCGATCGGTGATGCACGCTATGGCCGCGAGCACGATATCCGCTCATTCTGGTCCGATTCCAATGACCCGCAGCATCCACGGGTCGGCTTTGATGCCGAAGTGGATACCACCACGCTGACGCCTGGCCGACATTGGCTGGGCCTGCGCCTGCACGGTCGCGATGGCAGCGTGGAGCAGTGGCAGGAGCAGCCCTTCGTGGTTGAAAAGCGCTGAGGCCTCGTGCCCCCTGTGAGGGGCCTGCACTCGGCTCGACGCATGGCTTGGCCCTGTACTTGCGGGCGGGCAACTTTACGGCACCGCGAATCCGGCCCTGCGCAGCAATCCGCACAGTGCGATCAGCGGCAGCCCGATCAGCGCCGTGGGGTCTCGGTTGTCGATGGCCTCGAACAGGCTGATGCCCAGGCCTTCGCACTTGAAGCTGCCGGCGCAGTCCAGTGGCTGCTCGATGGCCACGTAGCGGGCGATCTCGGCCGCCTGCAGCGCGCGGAAGCGCACCTGGGTCGTATCCATTGCCGAAAGTGATTCTCCGTCTCGGATGAGACTGATGGCCGTGTGGAAGCGCACCGTCTGCCCGGACATTGCCGCCAGCTGCGCGCAGGCCGCCTCGACCGTGCTCGGCTTGCCCAGCGGCTGACCGTTCAGGTCCGCCACCTGGTCCGAGCCGATCACCCAGCTGCCGGGGTGGCGGGCGGCCACCTCGGCCGCCTTCGCGCTGGCCAGGCGCGCCGCCAGCGCCAGCGGCGCCTCGTCGGCCTCCGCAGTCTCATCCACCTGCGGGCGTGCGCAGTCGAAGGGCAGGCCCAGCCGTTCCAGCAGGTCGCGGCGGTAGCGGGAGGTGGAGGCCAGGACCAAGGCAGGCATGCGGGAATTCCGGGGGCGGGGCGCGGCAGTCTGGCCCGCTACCGCCAGCCACAGCAAGCCTTTCATGGCAGTCATTTGACACGCGACCTGCCGATCCTTAATATTCGGCGGCTTATGTCCGCGAACGTACCCGAAACGCTGGATGCCTGGCGGATGGTCGTAGCGCGAAGGCGCTTCGACGGTCAGGTTCCCCTGGCTGAATTGACTCGCCTGCAKGGGCTTGTCGCAGATACCGAAGGTGAGTGTAATTACTCGCTCGAATTCGGTCGCGACGAGATCTTGCGGGTATCCTATGTGGAACTGACCATCGATACCGCGTTGCCGCTGACCTGTCAGCGCAGCATGCAGCGTTTCCTGCTGCCGGTGAAGATGACCCAGAGGCTTGGCCTGATCCGCGAGGAAGACGAGGAATCGTCTTTGCCGGAGGAATACGAGCCGTTGCTGGTGCCGGAAGATGGCCAGCTGCGTCCGTTGGACCTGGTCGAGGACGAGTTGGTGCTGGCGGTGCCGGTGGTACCCCTGTCGCCGTACGGTGAGGCAGTCGACAAGGACTGGGCGCCGACCGAAGAAGAAATTGAAAAGGCCAATCCGTTCGCGGCGTTGGCGGCATTGAAGAAACAATAGCAGCCGGTTGTCGTCGGCGGCTGCGGCGAAAGCGAAAAGTGTGCTGGACGCTGGCGTCCTGTGCGACGAAACGACGAAGCAAAACGAACCGAGTTTGGAGCAATCCCATGGCTGTCCAGAAATCCCGTGTTACCCCGTCCCGTCGCGGCCAGCGTCGTTCGCATGACGCCCTGAGCGCCAAGCAGCTGTCGACCGACCCGACCACCGGCGAAGTGCATCTGCGTCACCACATCACTGCTGACGGTTTCTACCGCGGCAAGAAGGTCATCCAGACCAAGTCTTCGGCTGTCCAGGAAGACTGATGTGCCGGAAGGTCGCTGCCCGCTGGGCAGCGGCCTTCGCCTTCTTTCCCGGGCACGCCGGTGAACGGCGGCTCGTGCAACAGGAAACATGATGAGCAAGCGGATCTACTCGAGGATCGCGGGCACCGGTAGCTATTTGCCGGAAAAAGTCCTGACCAACGCCGACCTGGAAAAAATGGTCGAGACCTCGGACGAGTGGATCCAGACGCGCACCGGTATCCGTGAACGGCACATCGCTGCCGAAGGCGAAACCACCAGCGATCTCGGCTACCAGGCCGCGCTGCGTGCGATCGAAGCCGCTGGTATCGACGCTTCGCAGCTCGACATGATCGTGGTCGGTACGACCACCCCTGATCTGATCTTTCCCTCCACCGCGTGCCTGATCCAGGCCAAGCTCGGTGTGAGCGGCTGTCCCGCTTTCGACGTCAACGCGGCCTGTTCGGGCTTCGTGTTCGCGCTCAGCGTGGCTGACAAATTCATCCGCTCCGGTGATGCCCGCCATGTGCTGGTGATCGGCACGGAAACCCTGACCCGCATCGTCGATTGGGAAGACCGCACCACCTGCGTGCTGTTCGGTGATGGCGCGGGCGCCGTCGTGCTCAAGGCCGACGAAGAAACCGGCATCCTCAGCACCCACCTGCATTCGGATGGCAGCAAGAAAGAGCTGCTGTGGAATCCGGTCGGCGTCTCGGTCGGTTTCGGTGAAGGCAACAACGGTGGCGGCACCATCAACATGAAGGGCAACGACGTGTTCAAGTACGCCGTCAAGGCGCTGGACTCGGTCGTGGACGAAACCCTGGATGCCAACGGCCTGACCAAGTCCGACCTGGACTGGCTGATTCCGCACCAGGCCAACCTGCGGATCATCGAAGCCACCGCCAAGCGGCTGGAGATGTCGATGGACCAGGTCGTGGTCACCGTCGACAAGCATGGCAACACCTCGTCGGCCTCGGTGCCGCTGGCGCTGGATGCTGCTGTTCGTTCCGGCAGGGTCGAGCGCGGCCAGCTGTTGCTGCTGGAAGCCTTCGGTGGTGGCTTCACGTGGGGTTCGGCACTGCTGCGCTATTGATAGTGCCAGTTACGACAACGTGAAACCGTCGTTACGGCCCCTCTGGGGCCGTAATGCGTTAAAGGAGACTGTCATGGTTGAGCCCATCGTCATCGAAGGGCAGCGCGCCTGGCTGAAGCAGTACGGCGAAGGAAGCCGAGCAGTGGCCCTGGGCCTGCTCAATTTTGTTGCCCGCCGGTTCCATCTCGATGCCCTGCGCCCGCCGCCGCACCGCGGTGGCGACGCCGCGCGCGAAACCGAGGCCCGCCGGCTGGCGGAACTGCAGGCGCAGGGCGTGAACGTGCCCGCGGTGATCGGCAGCGGCCATGCCGCGCTGGTGATCGGCGACAACGGCAGCTCGTTCAATACCTGCCTGCGCGAAGCCGACGATGCCGGCCGCGATCGCCTCGTGGCCGCGGCAATGCAGGCCATTGCCGAAGCACACGCACGTGGCGCCTATTTCGGCCAGCCGTTGCCGCGCAACCTCACCTGGGATGGCCAGAACGTCGGTTTCATCGACTTCGAAGAAGATCCGCTGGAAGTCATGGACCTGGCCGAAGCGCAGGCGCGTGACTGGCTGATGTTCGGCTACGGCGTGGCCAAGTACTACGCTGACCGCCCCGAAAGCCTGCAGGCGATGATGGCCGAGGCGATGAACGGGGTGCAGGCACCGGTACGCGCGCATGTGCACGCCGTCAGCGGCCGTCTGCAGCGCCTGGCGCGGGTGTGCATGAAGCTGGGGCGCTCGGCGCGTGCGCTGGGGCCCGGCGGACCCCGTATCGCGGCACTGTCCATACGCCGTGCATACGCGCACGTACAGACGACACGGCATGTTCCCCCTTATCATGGCCCGCTTCGATTGCAACAAGCGGATGACCGCGTGACCGTATCCACCCTCGCTTTTGTCTTCCCCGGTCAGGGCTCGCAGTCTGTGGGCATGCTGGCCGAGCTGGCCGAACTGCACCCGCAGGTGCGTGAGGCCTTCACCGAGGCATCCGATGGTGCCGGCGTCGACCTGTGGGCGTTGTCCCAGGGCGGCCCGGAGGAAATGCTCAACCGTACCGAATACACCCAGCCGGCCCTGCTGGCCGCCAGCATCGGCGCGTGGCGCGCCTGGAACGCCGTGGGCGGTCCTCGTCCGTCGGTTCTGGCGGGCCACAGCCTGGGTGAGTACACCGCCCTGGTCGCCGCTGGCGCCCTCAGCCTGCACGACGGTGCGCACCTGGTGCGCCTGCGCGGCCAGCTGATGCAGGACGCCGCACCGGCGGGTGTGGGCGCCATGGCCGCCGTGCTCGGTGCCGAAGACCAGCTGGTGCTGGACGTCTGCGCGGAAGCTGCCGGCAGCCAGGTGGTCGTTCCGGCCAACTTCAACTCGCCGGGCCAGATCGTGATCGGCGGCGACGCTGCCGCGGTCGACCGCGCGCTGGCGCTGCTGGCCGAGAAGGGCGTGCGCAAGGCGGTCAAGCTGGCCGTCAGCGTGCCCTCGCACACCCCGCTGATGCGCGAAGCCGCCAACCGTCTGGCCGAAGTGATGGCCGGCCTGTCCTGGCAGCTGCCGCAGCTGCCGGTGGTGCAGAACGTCGACGCCAAGGTGCACGACGGTGTGGACGCGATCCGCGCCGCGCTGGTGCAGCAGCTGTACCAGCCCGTGCAGTGGACCGGCTGCGTGCAGGCGCTGGCCGCCCGTGGCGTCACCCGGATCGCCGAATGCGGCCCGGGCAAGGTGCTGACCGGTCTGGTCAAGCGCATCGACAAGGCCATCGACGGCCGTTCCCTGGCCACCCCGGGCGACTTCGAAACCGCCCGCGAGACGTGGTCGGCCTGATTGCCCCTGTTCCTGCCGACCGTGCCGGTGGCCGCTGCAAGCGGCGCGGGTGCGGCGGCCGCCCCAGCCTGAGGAAAACATCATGAGCAAGCCCCTGCAGGGTGAAATCGCACTGGTTACCGGTGCCAGCCGTGGCATTGGTGCCGCCATCGCCGATCTGCTGGCCGCCCAGGGCGCCACCGTCATCGGCACTGCCACCACCGATTCCGGCGCCGCCGCGATCGGCGAGCGCCTGGCTGCCCACGGCGGGCACGGCCGCGCGCTGAACGTCACCGACGCCGCTGCGCTCGATGCCGTGCTTGACGGTATCGCCAAGGAATTCGGCCCGATCTCGATCCTGGTCAACAACGCCGGCATCACCCGCGACAACCTGCTGATGCGCATGAAGGAAGACGATTGGGCGTCGATCATCGACACCAACCTGACCAGCGTGTTCCGTACCAGCAAGGCCGTCATGCGCGGCATGATGAAGGCGCGCAAGGGCCGCATCATCAACATCGCCTCGGTGGTGGGCGTGACCGGCAACGCCGGCCAGGCCAACTATGCCGCCGCCAAGGCCGGCATCATCGGTTTCTCCAAGTCGCTGGCCAAGGAAATCGGCTCGCGCGGGGTCACCGTCAACGTGGTCGCGCCGGGCTTCATCGACACCGACATGACCAAGGCGCTGCCGGAAGAAGCGCGTACCGCGCTGATCGGCGACATCGCCCTCGAACGCCTGGGTTCGCCGGAGGACATCGCCCATGCGGTGGCCTTCCTGGCCAGCCCGGCTGCCGGCTACATCACCGGCGAAACTCTCCATGTGAACGGCGGCATGTACATGCCGTAAGCAAGGGGCGCAGGGATCGCGCCGCAAGTGGTTGATCTGCGAGGATTTTTGCTGCAATGCAAGGTCACGCCGGTTTCCACTACACTATCCCACGGCCATCGCCTTTGATGGCGACCACTTTTGAACCACTACTCCATCTGGAGCGATATCCCATGAGCACCATCGAAGAACGCGTCAAGAAAATCGTCATCGAACAGCTTGGCGTCAAGGAAGAAGAAGTCACCAACAGCGCATCGTTCGTCGATGACCTGGGCGCTGACTCGCTGGACACCGTCGAGCTGGTGATGGCGCTGGAAGAAGAATTCGAGTGCGAGATCCCGGACGAAGAAGCCGAGAAGATCAGCACCGTGCAGGCTGCGATCACCTACATCACGGCCCACGTCAAGGCCTGATGCAGGACGTCAGTGCGCGTGCGGGCGTTGAGTCCGGCGCGCACGACACCCCATGGGGCCGCTGTTTGCGGCCCCGTGTGTTTGCGCACCACACCGAAGTAAACCGCGTTACCCGCAAAGAACGTTCGGGTCAGGAGAATCAGCAATGAAGCGTCGCGTCGTCGTAACCGGCCTGGGTATGGTCTCGCCGTTGGGCAATGATCTGGCCAGCAGCTGGGAAGGCATCACCCACGGTCGTTCGGGCATCGGTCCGCTGACCAACGTTTCTGATGCCTACCTGGAACGGTTCACCACCAAGATCGCAGGTGAGGTCAAAGGCTTTGACATCACCGCCGACAACGAACTGTTCGGCAAGTACCGGGTCAGTGGCAAGGATGCCAAGAAGATGGACCCGTTCATCCATTACGGCCTCGGTGCCGCCTTCATGGCCCTGCATGATTCGGGCTTGGAGATCACCGACGCCAATGCCGACCGCATCGGCGCCATCGTTGGCGCTGGCATCGGCGGCCTGCTCGGCATCGAAGAGCAGACCATCGAGTTCCACGAGGGGAAGAAGATCTCTCCCTTCTACGTGCCCAAGACCATCATCAACATGCTGCCGGGCCAGCTGAGCATCATCAGCGGCCTGAAGGGCCCGTCGTTCTCGGCGGTCTCGGCGTGCGCCACCTCCAACCATTCCATCGGCACCGCCATGCGCATGATCCAGTACGGCGATGCGGACGTGATGGTGGCCGGCGGTGCAGAGCGCGGCTCCTCGCCGACGGCGCTGGGCGGCTTCTGCGCGATGAAGGCGATGAGCACCCGCAACGATGCTCCGGAACAGGCCTCGCGCCCGTGGGACAAGGACCGTGACGGCTTCGTGCTGGGCGACGGCGCCGGCATCCTGATCCTGGAAGAGTACGAGCACGCCAAGGCGCGTGGCGCGAAGATCTATTGCGAGCTGGCCGGTTTCGGCGCCAGCTCCGACGCGTACCACATGACCGCGCCGAGCGAGAACGGCGAAGGCGCTGCGCGCTGCATGACCATGGCCATGAAGGACGCCGGTGTCACCCCGGAACAGGTCGGCTACCTCAACGCACATGGCACCTCGACCCCGCTGGGCGACCTCGGTGAGACCATGGCGATGAAGACCGCCTTCGGCGACCACGCCTACAAGATGATGGTCAGCTCCACCAAGTCGATGACCGGCCACCTGCTCGGCGCTGCCGGCGGCGTGGAAGCGATCTTCTCGGTTCTGGCAATGCGCGACAACGTGATTCCGCCGACCATCAACCTGCAGCAGCCGGGCGAAGGCTGCGACCTGGACTACGTGCCCAACGAAGCACGCCAGGCCAAGGTCGACGTGGTGATGTCGAATGGTTTTGGTTTCGGCGGCACCAACGGCACGCTGATCTTCAAGCGCGTCTGATCGCACCGGTAGGGTCGAGCCATGCTCGGCTCCGCCAACCACGAGGCCGCCGCAAGGCGGCTTCCGTGTATCCGTCTCCCGAACTGGCTGCCATGACCCACGCCCCGCTGATCCACCCGCTGCCRCACCCGATCGACCTGCTGGCCCTGCAGCAGCGCGACCCGGCGCGTTTCCCGCTGCTGATGGAGTCCACCGCCTCGGGCACTGCGCAGGGCCGCTGGAGCCTGCTGCTGGCCGCGCAGGGCGACACCCTGCAGCTGGACGCCGATGGCCAGGTGCGCGACCAGCACGGCGCGGTGCAGCCCGGCAGCTTCCTGCAGGCGCTGGACCACGCATGGCAGGCACAGCGATTGCCGCACGACGGCGGCCACGCGCTGCCGTTCCGCGGTGGCTGGGCGCTGATGCTCGATTACGAAGTGGCCAGCCAGGTCGAACCGGTGCTGCCGGCGCGCGCGCGCGATGACGGCCGACCGACCGCACTTGCCCTGCGCTGCCCGGCCGCCGTGCTGCATGACCACCAGGCCGACGCCAGCTTCCTCATTGCCGAAGCGGGCGAGCAAGCGCTGCTGGACTCGCTGGTCGCGCTGGTAGCGGGTGAACTGCCGCCGGCCGGGCAGGGCTGGCAGCCGCCGCAGTCGGTCCGCGAAGACGAGCCGCAGCGCTTCACCGAGGGTGTGCGCCGAGTGATCGACTACCTGCGCGCCGGCGACGTGTTCCAGGTGAACCTGTCGCGGCGCTGGAGCGCGCACTTCGCAGCACCGGTCAGCCCGCAGGCGCTGTACGCGCAGCTGCGGCGGGCCAATCCGGCGCCGTTTGCCGGCCTGTTCAGTGCGCACGGCCGGCATGTGGTCAGCTCGTCGCCGGAACGGCTGGTGTCGGTGCATGGCGGCCACGCACAGACCCGCCCGATCGCCGGCACCCGTCCGCGCTTCGAGGGCGACGACGATGCCGCGCGCATCCAGGAACTGGTCGGCCATCCCAAGGAGCGCGCCGAGCACGTGATGCTGATCGACCTGGAGCGCAACGATCTGGGCCGCATCTGCCTGCCCGGCACGGTCGTGGTGGACGAGCTGATGACCGTGGAAAGCTACGCCCACGTGCACCACATCGTCAGCAACGTCAGCGGCCAGCTGCGCGCGGACGTCACCCCGGGCGAGGTGATCGCCGCGACCTTCCCCGGCGGCACCATCACCGGCTGCCCGAAGGTGCGCTGCATGCAGATCATCAGCGAACTGGAGCAGGTGCCGCGCGGCGCGTACACCGGTGCGTTCGGCTGGCTGAACCGCGATGGCGACCTGGACCTGAACATCCTGATCCGCACCGCCGAGGTGGACGGCAACGAGGTCAGCTTCCGCACCGGAGCCGGCATCGTGGTCGATTCGGACCCGGACAAGGAACTGGACGAAACCCGGGCCAAGGCCCGCGGCCTGCTGCGGGCGCTGGGGCAGCAGGGCTGATCGATTGCCGCCGCCGGGCATGGCTTGTGGGTGCCGACCGTTGGTCGGCACGGACGCGTGCCCCCGGTCATGACCCCGCCCCACCGGCACGGTATCCTGCACGACGGAATCGAGTTCAGAGGTAGTCCATGGCGGGAGCCAAGCGCGGGTGTCTGTTGGTGGTAACGCTGCTGCTGGTGCTGGCCGCCATCGTGGCCGGCGCGGGCGCATGGTTCTTCTACAAGCAGAGCCAGTTTGCCGACGTGCCGTTGACCCCCAGTGCGGACAGCGTGGTCATCGCCAGCGGCGATGGCATGAACAGCGTGCTGCGCAAGCTGCGCGAGGCCGGCGTGGACGAGGGCCAGGACACCCAGTGGCAACTGCTGGCGCGCCAGCTCGATGCCGCCGGCAAGCTGAAGGTGGGCGAGTACGCGCTGAGCAAGGACCTGACCCCGCGCGAGCTGCTGCTGCGCATGCGTGCGGGCAAGGTGCTGCAGCACCGCGTCACCATCATCGAAGGCTGGAACATCCGCCAGCTGCGCGCCGCGCTCAAGCGTGCCGATCCGCTGCTGCACACCACCGACACCCTCGATGACGCAGCACTGATGGACCGCCTCGGTTTCGCCGGCCAGCATCCGGAAGGCCGGTTCCTGCCGGAAACCTACGTCTACCAGCGCGGCGACAGCGACCTGGACGTGCTCAAGCGTGCCCACGGCGCGATGGAGAAGGCGCTGGACGAAGCCTGGGAAAGCCGTGCGCCGGACCTGCCGATCAACACGCCCTACGAGCTGCTGACGCTGGCGTCGATCATCGAAAAGGAAACCGCGCTGGCCAGCGAGCGACCGCAGATTGCCGGCGTGTTCATGCGCCGCCTGAAGATCGGCATGCGCCTGCAGACCGATCCGACCGTGATCTACGGCATCGGCGCGGCGTACGACGGCAACATCCGCCGCCGCGACCTGACCACCGATACGCCCTACAACACCTACACCCGCTCTGGCCTGACCCCGACCCCGATCGCCATGCCCAGCCGCGATGCGCTGATGGCCGCTGCACAACCGGCACCGGGCGATGCGCTGTACTTCGTCGCGGTGGGCGATGGCAGTGGCGCACACGTGTTCTCGCCCAGCCTGGACAAACACAACGCCGCCGTAGCCCGCTACCTGCAGCAGCTGCGCCAGCAACGCACCCAGGAGACTCCGGCGCAATGAGTTCCGCGCTGCTTCGCCATCCCCGTTTCGTCAGCCTGGAAGGCGGCGAGGGCGCGGGCAAGACCACCGCCATCAACGCCATTCGCGAGTGCCTGCGCCGCCACGGCCATGAGGTCGTGTTGACCCGCGAGCCCGGTGGCACGCCGCTCGCCGAGCGCATCCGCGGCCTGGTGCTGAAGCCGGATGCCGAGATTGCTGCCGAGCCGCTCAGTGCCGAGGCTGAGCTGCTGCTGGTGTTCGCCGCGCGCGCGCAGCATGTGCGCCAAGTGATCCAGCCGGCGCTGCAGCGCGGCGCCTACGTGCTCAGCGATCGTTTCACCGATTCCAGCTATGCCTACCAGGGCGGTGGCCGCGGCCTCGACCCGCAGTGGATCGCCGACCTGGAGCGCCGCGCCGTTGGCCTGCTGCCCGGTTTGACCCTGTTGTTGGACGTGGACGTGGCCGTAGGCCGCGCGCGTGCCAACGGCCGCGACCTGTGGCCGGACCGCATCGAAAGCGAGCAGGACGATTTCTTCCAGCGCGTGCGCGAAGTGTTTCGCGGCCGCGCACAGCAGGATCCGCAGCGTTTCGCGCTGGTTGATGCAGGCCAGGTGCAGGAGCGCGTGGCCGCCGATGTGGTTGCGCGTGTCGAGCGCTGGCTGCAGCAAGGGGAGGGCGTATGAGCACGTTCTCGCCCTGGCAGCAGCGCGCGTTCGACCAGACCGTGGCTGCACTGGATGCAGATCGGCTGGGCCATGGCCTGCTGATCTGTGGCCCGGCCGGGCTGGGCAAGCGGGAGGTGGCCCTGGCGCTGGCCGACCACGTGCTGGCACGCGGGGATGGCGCGCATGCCACCCGCACCCGGCAGCTGATTGCCGCCGGCACGCATCCCGACCTGCAGCTGATCAGCTTCATTCCCAACAAGAGCGGCGACAAGCTGCGCACCGAGATCGTGATCGAGCAGGTGCGCGAGATCAGCAACAAGCTGGCGCTGACCCCGCAGTACGGCGTGGCGCAGGTGGTGATCGTCGACCCGGCCGATGCCATCAACCGTTCGGCCGCCAATGCGCTGCTGAAGACCCTGGAAGAACCGCAACCCGGGCGTTACCTGTGGTTGATCAGCAGCGACCCGGCGCGCCTGCCGCAGACCGTGCGCAGCCGCTGCCAGCGCCTGGAATTCAAGCTGCCGCCGCGCGAGGAAGCGCTGGCCTGGCTGCAGCAGCAGGGCCACAGCGAAGCGGCCGCGCGCGAGGCACTGGATGCAGCACGCGGCCATCCCGGGCAGGCCGACAACTGGCTGCGCGAAGATGGCCTGAGCCTGCGTCGCGAGGTCGGCCGCGAGCTGGAACAGCTGGCCGCCGGCAAGACCGGCGCAGTGGAGCTGGCGCAGAAGTGGTGCGCCGATGACAACGCGGCGCTGCGCCTGCGCTTCGCCGCCGACCTGGCGCTGGCCCAGGCCAGCACCGATGCCTTGACCACGCCGGAGCGATTGCACAAGCTTGCAGCCTGGTTCGATGCGGCCAACCGCACCCGCGACCTGCTGCGCACCACCGTGCGCGCAGACCTTGCGGTGGTCGAGTTGCTGCTGGCCTGGAACAAGGTGAACGAGCGGCCTGCCGCAAGGGGAAATCGATGAGTGCCAGCAACGCCCGTCAGGGCATCCTGTCCCTGGCAGTGAAGGACAAGGCCGCGCTGTACAGCGCGTACATGCCGTTCGTGAAGAATGGCGGCATCTTCGTGCCCACGCCCAAGCGTTATTTCCTGGGCGATGAGGTATTCCTGCTGCTGACCCTGCCCGATTCCAGCGAGCGCCTGCCGGTGGCCGGCAAGGTGATCTGGGTGACTCCGGCCGGTGCGCAGGGCAACCGCACCGCCGGCATCGGCGTGCAGCTGGCAGATGGCCAGGAAGGCGAGACGGTGCGCCACAAGATCGAAACGATCCTGGCCGGCCTGACCGGTTCGGACAAGCCGACGCATACGATGTGATTCCGGTAGCGCCGGGCCATGCCCGGCGGCCCCTGGAAACGCGCGTGAACACGAATGTGAAAACTGTTGACGGTCTCTGAAAAGCCCCTATAATGAGCGGCTCAGCAACACACCGGGCGGTTAGCTCAGCGGTAGAGCATTGCCTTCACACGGCAAGGGTCACAGGTTCGATCCCTGTACCGCCCACCATGTTGCAGAACGAAAGAAGCTTCCAGAAATGGGGGCTTTTTTGTTGTCCATGATTCGTTCCGCCATCAGCCTGGCTGACCCAACCGCTCGCGCGCGATCATCGCCACACCGTCCAGCAGGTCGTGGCCGCTGCCCGCCTGCACCACCACTGCCAGCAGGTTGCGGCCCACATCCGCATTGCCGCCGCTCAGTTCGATCTCGCCTTCAAAGCACAGATCGCCCAACCATTCGTGCGCCTGCTGCAGACCGCGCTTGCGGGCGCGGCGGAATTCCGCGAGCAGCGTCGCTTGCCCAGCCTCGTAGTGGCCATCGGCGAGCTGGCCGATGGCGCCGCCATGCGCCGCGCGCCAGATCGCAGGCAGTGGGCGGCCCTTCCCGTCCACTGCGTCGGCTGAAAACTGCGCGCAGTACATCTCGTAGCGTTTGCCTGCCGTGCTGGCGGGTACGATGCCGGCCTCGGCGAGCAGGCGCTCGGCTTCATCCAGTTTGCTGAATTTCAGGCGCAGCAGCGCGGGGCGGCTCAGCTGCTGGGCCAGCGCGTGCTGGTTGGCGGCGAACCAGATGTTCCAGCCCACCTGCGCGCGGCCTTCCAGCGCGGCTTTGAAGTACTCCAGATGTTCGGCGTCCATGTCGGTCTCCTGCATTCCCTGCGCGATTGTAGCGAGGTCGCCATTCAAGCCGGTCAGGCGGCGCTGCCTGCCAGGCAGTGGCTGGCCTCACGCACCAGTTGCCGCGCCGCCACGATAAGGCCGTCGGTGTGGAAGTCGCCCAATTGCTGGTCTGCGCCACCGCCCACACGTACACGTTCGGCGGCGTGCAGCAGGTCCAGCACCACGCCCAGCGCGCACAGCGAACGGCTGAGCGAGGCGTGGTTGCTGGCACCCAGCATGAGACCACGACAGGGCTGTCCGTCTTCGCCATCGGCGTGCTGGATGGCGTTGAGGCAGGACACGAACGTGGACGACTGCGAGGGCGGTCCTTGTTCCTGCAACGCGCATTCGAGTTCGCGTGCGATGTCTTCGGGAACTGCATGCACGACGTCGCCGATCAGGGCATGCAGGCGCGGGTGGGAGATGCTGCTGTTGGTCATGGTGTAACCCTCACTGGCGTGGAGCCACCTTCCGGAGCGAAGGTGGCGGACGGTGCGGGTTGGCGTGCCGGGGCAAACACAACAGAGTGAGAAATCACCCGGCGGATCGAGTGATCCCCACGCACCGCCCGCCATGAAGGGCCGCCGATGCATTCTCGCGATTGCGCAGCGCTGCGCAAATCATCTGTCAGGTTTGCTTTTTCGAGACGCCAATCCCGACCGAGGCAATCTGCCTCGGCGAGGCGATCATTGGATTGCCGCACCATGGAAGTCAGTGAGGAAAATTCGCAAAAACTCTCTGCAACGCCGAGCGTGTTCCAATCTGTGCAGCGACGCACCCACGCGGCGTGCATCCCATCACCAATGGCGCAATCCGCCAACCGTCCATGACGGCCGAGGCCACTGGCAGGGGCCGGCTCCGCGTGGCGATCGCGTCAGCCGGCGCAGCATCGATGCGCAACTTGCCATCGATGAATGCAGAGGGTTCCATCCATGCACTGTGCCGTGGCCCCAGGCCGGCGTAGTCTCGGGCCATTGTCGCGCCACCTCCCAGCCCTGGAGTGCCACCATGCCGCTCGCCCGTTTCGATCTTCGCAAAGGTAAATCCGCCGACTATCTGCAACGCGTCGGCGAAACCATCTACCAGGCCATGCGCGCGGTCGGCGTGCCGGAAAACGATCGCTTCCAGATCTTCCAGGAGCACGAGCCCGGCACGCTGATCTACGATCCCGGCTACCTGGGCGTGGACCGCACCGACGACTTCAACTGCATCCAGATCACCTGGAACGAAGGGCGCACGCTGGATCAGAAGAAGGCGCTGTACCTGGGCATTGCCGATGGCCTGCACGCGGCGGTGGGCATTCGCCGCCAGGATGTCTTCATCAATCTGGTGGAAGTGAAGCGGGAAAACTGGTCGCTCGGCAATGGCGTGGCGCAGTACGTGAGGTGATCCATGAACCCGTCGTGGAATCCTGGCCCGGGTCCATTAATGCTTGAACCAACGAAAGTGTTGAGCGCCTGAGCTTGTTAGAACTTTTCAGGTGCATTAGCTGGTCATCCGCTTAGTGCGGTGAACTGTCGTAGCGTATCTACTGGGTTGATGGACGGGCGCGTCGAGCGCCTTCCCAACAGATGCACTCGTTGAGCTTTCTCACTCTGATGTGTTCCGGAAGATCCTCTCGTGCCGACCTCAGTTCGGCCCATCATATGAGTAGTGAATATCGATCTGATTGTAGGCCGAGGCGAATCTCGGCATTGGCGGTGTGGTAGAGGTTGTCAACGAGGAGAAGAGTGAAGGGCGATCCGTTCGCTGTGGCTATAGGAGGGCTGCGGTTGGCCACACATCGATCTGCCACGGCACCGCAGAAATGAACTATCGCAACGTGCTTCCACTCGATGCCAGGCACTCAACTGTCTAGTTGCTATGCTGTACATCTGTAGTCAGCGAACTTCTTGTGTTCGTTGACTTGCCGATGGCCGATTGCCGAGCCAGCCGATCATTGAAACTAACCTCTATGACCGCACGGTTGTGGGAGGCGATGAAAGCAAAGGTGCAACACTGCAGCACTTCGGTCGACGAGGTTGGAAGTTCCGATAAGGTGGAGCATCATTTCGGCCAACACTCGACGTGCAGGAGATCGGAGTGCCAAAGTGAATGGAGCCGGACTTGGAGTTCAAGTCCTTTTGAGATCTTCTCAGCCACGGCAAGCAAGGCGCTCAGTCAATGGGGCGATTGTGGGTATCTTCAGGGGCGCAAGTGACGAGGTGCGGGGCGCTTGCGCAACTCCCTAACAGGGGACAGGCAGGACGAATCTGTCTCTTGGAAGATGAGCTTGCGTACTATGCCTCTTTGAGGCTGTCAGAGTGTGTATTAGATCTGTCTATGGTCATAATTTCGAAAGTACTTTTGAGGGGTGGTTATGCGCTTTGTTCCTACTGAGCCTGATATCGCGACTACTTATGCGCGAATAGACGAAGGTGATTTGGATTTGCAGCCAGACTTTCAGCGCGGTGAGGTCTGGACGGTTGCAAAAAAGCAGCGGCTAGTGGATACGCTTATTCGTGGTTGGGTGATGCCGCCAATTCTGGTTGTTGCAATC